>DATBCZ010000325.1:0-2112 GCA_036270175.1 Steroidobacteraceae bacterium
TGGATCGCGCTCAATGACGACGACCGAGGCGCCGGGCTCCAGGCGCGTCAGCCAATAGGCGAGCGCCGAGCCCATGATGCCTCCGCCGACAATGGCGATGTCTGCTCGAATGTCCAATCAGCTCCAGAGTACCCCTAAGAATCCTTCCCGTACCAGCGCGACACCGTGCCGTAAATTATGCGAACATCAGCCCCTCCAAGAAGGATGAGCCGTTGCTGCATCTCGATCGCGCCGAAATCGCCGCGCGCCTGGCGCGCCACACTCTGATCGACCGCCTGGAGCGCGCATTCGCCACCGACTGCGTAACGCCAGTACGCCAACGGCATGATCTGGGCGGCACCACCGCCGGAAAGACTTTACTCCTGATGCCTGGTTGGCGCGCCAACGGCGCAATCGGCGTGAAGCTCGTGACCGTCTTTGCGGACAACGCGATTCGCAGCCTGCCGGCGGTGCACGCCTGCTATGTGTTGTTCGATGGAGATACTGGTGCCCCGCTGGCGATGCTCGACGGGAACGAGCTGACACTACGCCGCACGGGTGCCGCATCGGCGCTCGCGGCAAAGTATCTGGCACGGCCGGATGCGGCACGGCTCCTCATGGTCGGCACCGGCGAGTTGGCGCCCCACGTCATACTGAGCCATGCGGAAGTGCGCCCGATCAAAGCCGTGCGCATCTGGGGGCGCCGCTCGGAGCGCGCGCGCGAAGTAGCCGATGCTCTCAGCGGACATGACTTTTCGATCGATGTTTGTAACGACCTGGAGGCCGGCGTTGCCTGGGCGGACATCATCAGTTGCGCAACCCTGAGTCAAACGCCCATCATCGAGGGACGTTGGTTGCGTCCCGGACAACATCTGGATCTGATCGGCGCCTTCCGTCCGGACATGCGCGAGGCCGACGGCGTGGCTCTCACCAGGGCGGCGCTTTATGTTGACACGCGGGCGGGAGCGCTCGTGGAAGCCGGCGAATTCGTACAAACGCTGGCCGCGGGTTTGATCGAGCCGGCGGATATCAAGGGGGAGCTCAGCGAATTGGTGCGCGGCTTGGTTCCGGGCCGCTCGGACCCCGCTGCCATCACCCTTTTCAAGAGCGTCGGTACCGCGATAGAGGACCTCGCGGCGGCGGAGCTTGCTGTCGAGGGCGCCGTGGGTCAGGCGGGGCCGCGCAACTCCCCATAAGTGCTGTTACTGCCGGGCGGCGGCCCCGGCCCTCACTCCCAACCCGTCTTAGAGTTATAGGGCATCGTGAATCCCAGCGCCTCGATCTCGTGGATCCGGCCACCGCTGACTTTGAAGATGTGCGCGGCGGGCAGATCGAAGGGTTTGAAGGGCATATCCACACTTTCGACCCCCGGGACGCCGACGATCTTGAGGGACTTCTCCTCCATGGGGTGACGGAACTGCGACAGCCCGAACACCAGGCCGGTCTCCACGTCCGCGATCTCGACCCGGCGCGGCTCGATACGCTTGATGTAACTCATCACGCGTGTATCGAGTTGGGCCGAGCAACCCATCGCGCCCATAGTGCCGCGGCCGGGAGTCGCGGGGGGCGGGTTGCCAGTTGTCTGCATCCCATTCTCGCGACGCAGACAATCATCGGCGAACGGCGCTGCATGACCGTCACTGTTGACCAGCGCATCGTAATAGGACGCACCGATCTTCAAGAGCTCTTCTCGTGAGCTGCGCTCTACCGGTGGCACAACGGTGAGCAGGCCCGGGCGCGGCGACTGCAAGTTGGGGAGACTCGTCGGCCGCAATTGGCGCGCGACGAGATGCTCGGCTTCGGTGATCTTCCCTTTATGCAACTTCAGGCGCAGGCCGAGCTCCACGGTCTGGTCACCCTCCTGCATGACACCGATAAAGCCGACCTGCTGCGCGACCGGATCCGCTACGTAGATCTTGAAGGTCGAGGGAAGCGAGGTAGCCGTTTTCCAAAATCCATCCCCCGCACGCAGGCGTACCGTGTTCTCGACAAACTTGAGGTTGGGTGCAAGTGGCACCTGTGCCGGATCGTGAGCTACCAGCGCCGCCAGGTAGGAATCAACCAGCCCCTTCAGGCAGGTACGGTCACAAGGGTCGGGCACCGCCTTGTGAGTCGCGCCCTGTGTCGTGCCCG
>DATBCZ010000326.1:0-7659 GCA_036270175.1 Steroidobacteraceae bacterium
GAGTCCCAGACGATGTAGGCCTGATCGATGCCGACGTTATAGCGATTCCCGTACTGGCCGAGCGTCTGGCTCTCCGATCCAGCGACTTGTGTGAGCGATCCGGAAGCCAGCCTGATGAAAGCCCTCACATTGTCGGTGAGATCTCCCTCGACTCCCAGACGTGCGCGGACGCGCAGACGGTAGCGGTCGTCGTTCGTATCAAGGTACGGATTGGCGGTCTTGGTCTTGCCGCCCGCGGCGTTCACTACGTTGTAATCGAGCAATTGCTGCGTCGAGTTATCGGTGGGAAAGAAGTCTCCTTGTCCGCGCACCGTGACATCGCCGAAAACCTTCACTCGCGATAACCACTCCGGCAGCGCCGCCGGGACACCCCATCCTTCTTTCTTCGCCTGATCCACGACATCGGCTACGACGCCGGGTTTGACGGTCTCGGCGACTTCCTTGCTGATCTCGTCCTTGACGATCTGCGGTACGTAGGGGACGCGCACAGCATTCTCGTCTTCTTTCGCCTGCGCGGCATTCTTGGCCGCCTTTGCAGCCGCTTCGGCCGCCGCTTTGTCCTGCGCCTGTTTGACCATCTGCTGCGCCTGCTCGCGCGTCAGCAATCCTTTGTCGACGAGCGCCTGCAACAGGTTCACGACCGTGTTGCGCAGCTCCGTGAGGCTCTGCTCCTGGTCGGGGGAATCGGCGGCGAACGCCGGCGTGATGGACGCGAGAGCTGTCAGCAACAGGGCGCCAGCCCGGCTCGGAAAAGGCTTCATGTACGACGTTGTTCCTTCCGGACTGGGCCTCGGGACGGCCCCTATGTTCTTGTAACCCCATCCGCTCGCGAATCTCCGCAGGGGCGCGGCGGGCCGGGCAGCGCGGCAGTATCACCGCGCAACGTGACAGCTTTTTGACTGACAGGGTCCCGAGGCGCGTGTCTGTTATGACCCGCTGCCGGCTTTGCCTGCCGCGCTCGCCGCCGCCGTCGAGCCGCCGGCGGGCGGGCTCAGCAGCTCCTCGAGCTTCGAGGCCGCCAACGTACCCTCGACTCTCTTGCCGTTAACCAGGAAGAACGTCGGTGTTCCAGTCACATTCAAGTCGGCGCCGAGCGTCTGTAATTGATCGATGGGATCGTCCTTACACTCCGCCGGGCCGGGATCCTTGCGCTCGAGCATCCAGTGCGTCCAGGCGTCAGCGCGGTCGCGCGCGCACCAGATGGCATGCGCGTGCACGCGCGCCTGCGGGTGCAGCTCAGCGAGAGGAAACAGAAATACGTACAAGGTCACGTTGTTGATGTTCGCCAGCTCGTGCTCGAACTGCTGACAGAAGGGGCAATCGGGATCCTCGAACAGTGCCAGGTGACGACTGCCATCGCCCTTCACGATCTTGATCGCACGCTCGAAGGGCAGCTTCTGGAAGTCGATGACCAGGCGGTTTTCGAGTTCCGTGGCGGCCAGATCCTCCTTCGTGTGCGTATCGATGAGTTTGCCGACGAAAAGGTGATCGCCCGTGACGTCGCTGTAGACAAGTTGCGACCCCGTGAACACCTCGTACCACCCCGGGAGCGCAGAGGCGGCGCGCACATCCGCGATTTTGAGGTTTGGAAAGCGCTCGTGGAGCGTCTTACGGACCGCATCGGCGTTGGCGGGCGCAGCAGCGTTCGCGGCCGCCGCGCATAGCGCCAGCGCGACGACAGCGACGGCACATCCCATTCTGGAGAAGCATTTCATGGCTTCGAGATTACGGACACATTGTGACAACTTCGATCGGAGCCCCGCTCTGGGGGCGGCCGCAGTAGGCGAGCACTAGTCAAACGGGTTCCTAGCGCGTCGCGTCGCGTTTGAGGCACTCCGTGTCCTCCGGTTTGCAGGTGTCATTGCCGAAGCCCTCGACGAACACATCGAGCCACGAGAGCGTCGCCTGCGCGAGCGGCGCGGCGGCCTCATTGCTCTGTGTTCTGTCATTGACCGCGCTGTTTGACACGTTCGTCGCGCTGCTCGCCGTGCTCGATGCACCTGAAAGTGCCGCTCCGAGCCCGCTGACGGCCGGCGGCACACCAACCTGGGCGCCGGCGGCCGAGAAGCCGCCATTGCCGACGATCACGTGCGCCGCGGAAACGTAGATGGAACCGGCCGATACGATGCCGGCGTCTCCGGCGTCAACAGTACCGACGGGCGCGGTGAGGTAGACGTTACCCGGAGTCACACCGGCTGCGGTCACGACGGTACGTATGCCGCTGCCAGCAACGGATTGCGAGAAATCCAGGGTCACGTTACCCGAAGCGTCGACAATGACCTGCGGTGGTGGCGCGGAGATGGCTGTTTTCGAACCGCGGCCGGCGTCGATGCTGCCTTCGTCGGACCAGATCTGAATACTGCCGCCGCCGAGTGTGAAGACGCGCGAGGAGTTCACGTTCACGTCTCCCGAAGCGTAGATCCTTACGTCGCCGGCTCCTTGTGCGACGATGCCCAGCTGCGAGGCGGGCCGGGCAGAGGCGCCCGTCGGTGGATTCGCAAGACCGACATCGAGCAGACCGCCCGGCATCAGCAGCGAGATCGAACCACCCGAGATCGTATAGATGCTGCTGAACGGCAGCTGCAAATCGCCCTGATACGGGCTCGTCGCCGTGGAGTTGGGCGGCAGTCGACTGCCCGGAAACAGCGCGTCGATGGCGGCATAGCCCTGGGCATAACCGGCGCTCGAACTGCCTGCCGCAAGCCCCGAGGCCAGCAGTTGGCCGAAGAAGGTGTCGGCAACGAAGGGCTCCTGGCTCGCAAAGGGCAGCGCGAGAAAAGCGGCCTGCGCCTGGGCATACGACAGTCCGGAGCTTCCGGACTGCTGGTCCACGAACGCAATCAGGCTCTGCTGCAAGGTCGTCGAAGGTGCAACGATCGTGTCGATAAAGCCGCTGACATTGGCGGGCACTCCCAGTCCTGCCCACATGTTGATGTTCGCTCCGTTCGAGTCGGTGATCGCAGGGTCGTTCAGGCGGCCTGTGGTCTCGATACCGGAAGAATTCGCCAGATTGATGTTTCGTCCGGCGAACAGATCGAAAGACCCCGGTCCCCCTACGCTGAGGATGCCGTTGAAAAGCGGTGTCTGGATGATGTCGCGCCCCGCGGATATCAGGGTCGTATCGGCCGCCGAAAGATTCTGGCCGTGCAGATCGAGATTGACGATGTCCCGACCCGCGGTGATCCGGGCTGCCTTCGGCAGTACGAACAGCAGTCCGTCGATGTCATTGCCCGCCGCGATCTGCACCGGCTGCTCATCTCCCACGTGCAGCGCCCCGGGAGCCTCGAAGTTGGAGTTGACGAGCGCCAGGGCCGGGGTATCGATCGACGGATATTGCCCGACGGGGGCATCGGACATCAGCACCTGGGTGCCAATGCCACCCGAGCAACCGGCCGGATCCGCGCAACTCGTCAGATTGTGGCCCGCGAACAGCGAGAGTTGACTGTTGGTAGAGGGCGCCAGCACGAGCTCGTTGCCGGGAATCACCAGATCGCCCGTGAGGGCCGCGGCGCTCAGAGTCGGCGCCAGAACCAGACTGTCCACGCCATTCAAGTTAGCCTCTGTTTGCCCCAGGAATATCGGCAAAGAGGCGCTATCGCCATTGTCGAAGGTCAACGTGCCGCCAATGCTGGTTACAGCGAGGGCAGCCGCGCTGCCGTAGCTGAAGAACGCGCTGGCAAACCGGGTGGGCACCGACGGCTGTATGAGTACAGTCGGATTCAGGTCCCCGCTCAACAGCACGTCACCCCTCGCGGTGAGGGACAGTTGTGAGTTGATCTGGCCCAGCAGTATCCCGACCTGGGTCGACTGATCGGCGGGTATGGTCGTACCGATCGAGCCCCCGGCGGAAATGCGACCCGTGCCGTCGGCGAGGAAGAACTGGCTGTCGCTCTCGATGTCCTGCCCCGCGCGGACCACGAGGCCGCCGCTCTGGAGAAGTGTGGCTTGTCCGTTCGCAGCCGTCCGGCTGTCGGCCGCGGCAGCCGACACGGCGCTCATGCTGCCGCCGGAAATCATGGAAAGATCGCCGCCCCCAAGGGTGCCCACGTTGTAGCCGAACTGATCGAAAGCGCTCAGATCGACGCCCCACTGGACATCGCCTGTCTTCGACACGGAGCGGCTCAACCAGTCCGCGACGCTTGCCGCAACAGGCGATCCGTCGATATCTCGACCAGCGCGAATACCGACATTGCCGCCCGAGGTCGGCGCGGTGAGACTGTATCGATTGCCCTCCACTGCCTGGGACACGAGGCCGGGTGCAGTCGGGACGCCGGTCGTATAGACCGTGGCGCCCTGCCCGAACACGATGTCGCGGGAGGCGGCGAGATTGATGTTGCCAGTGCCCGTCGTGACGATTACGCCTTGATCGAGAATCAAGTCGGACGCGAAGCCGGCCATAGTCGAGGTGGGCTTCGCGCTATTCAGGTCAGCGCCCGCAACCAACGTTATCGAGCTCGAAGAGCCCGAGAGCAGGTCGATACTGTTGCGGACTCCATTTTTCCCTGGCGTCTGGCCATCGGCGATCGAGCTCGATAGCTCCACGGAGCCCTGCGCACGCACCGTCAAATCGACGGGCGTAGTCCCATTGCTGCCGAAGCGCCAGGTGGACAGGTCGAGGAAATCGTTGCCTGTCACCGCACCCGCCGTATCCAACTCAACCGCAGGCTCGATCACCAGTTGGGTCGAGGCCGGTGCGCCCAGGCGGGTGCCGATAACCCCTGCGGCGTTGGTCATGTAGGTGGCAGTCGCAGCCTGTACGCCCGCCATCGTGCCCGAGTCGAGGTAAGTCGAGCTGTTGGGGTCGGTACTCAACACGGTCTTCAGCACCGGCGCGACGATGACCTGCGCGAGACCGGATAAATTCACCCCGCTCAGCGCACTCACCGCGACATCGTTCGACCCAACACTCGGTGCACGCAACGTGAGCGTACCCATTTCCTGTGTGCCCACTGCCGAGACGGTACTGCCGGCAGCGAGCGTGATCTGTCCTTGAGTGGTGCCGATTTCCACGTTTCCTCCACGCGTTCCGGTGGAGTCCGCGCGGAGCACGCCAGTGGCCAGGAGTTCGACGTTCTGGCCCGCATACAAGCCAATACTGCCGCGCAGATCGGCCGATTGCGCGGCAATGGTACCGCCGACGGCGATACTACCCGTGTCGGCCACGAGTTCGACCTGGTTGGCGGCGATCGTCTGGCCGGCATCCAACGTCAGATCGCCGCTGCGCACGCGGTAGCCCTGGGCGGTCGAAAAGCCGCCGGCCTCAACTGTGGCGGCGAGCGCGTCAAATGTTCCGGACAGTTGCCCGGCATCGAGAAGGAAACTGCCGCCCCGCGCGCCACCGGTCGCCGCGCCGGACATGGAGCCGTTCAGGGCCACGGCTCCTGCGCCGCTGATGCTCAAAATTCCAGCATCCGCGCCCGGACCTCCCGCGACGCTCAGCTGAGAGCCCGACGCAACAGAGAGTGCGCCACCGGCGTTGAGAGAAATGACGCCCCCCGGTGAGCTCACGGTCTGCCCGGCAATTGTCACCGCACGGCCCGATGCATCGATCATCGCCGTCGGTCCAATCGACAAGGAGTTGGTTGCGGTGAGAATTGCAGCGCCGCTGGGCACGACGATGGATGTCTGATCGTCGATCGCCTGGGCGCTCAGCTCTACCTGCGTCCCTAAGGCGACTGACAATCCGGCGACACTCGCACCGGAACTCAACAGACTCAGCTTGCCATTTGGCGCCGCAAGCGCGAGATCCGGTGCCGCGGGCGCGATGGTCGCTCCGTTGCTGGCGGTGAGGGGGTTGCTGCCGGCGATGGCCGCAGCGCTTAGCACCGCGTCGCCGCCGAAGACCAGTCCCGCGCTACCTGTACCCAACAGCGCTCCGGATACCTGCGCGGTCGTCAGGCCGAACCCATTGAGCACGAGCGTGCCCGGGGCCGATGTCGTGCCCGGACTGATTGTCAGGGTGTCGGCCACGAATGTCAGGTTTGCCGTGCCGCCGGTTGCGGTTGCGGTGCTCGAGGCCAGACCTTCGAGCGTCACAGACCTGGCGCCAAAGGTGGCATTCACGCCGGGCGCCGCGTCGATCTCGCTGGCGATCAGAGTCAGTGAGCCGAGGGGTGATGCGGAATTCGGTGACGTCGTGCCGAGCGTCGTGTCGGATAGCAGGTCGATGGAGTTGCTCGCAGTCAGGCGCAGTGACTGGGACTGCTGCAGCGTGGCCAGCAGCGAGGAGTTGATCGACAATCCCCCGGTTTGACCTGGAGCATCGCCGAACCGGATGTTGCCCGTGGCCAACGAAACGCTGGCTCCAGCCGCTGAGACGGCGCCATCCAGAGTAATACCTGCCGGTCCCTCGACAGCAATCGCACCGGCGGATTTCAGGCTGCCACCGGACTCCAGAGTGACGGTCCCTCCGGACGCGCCGCCGCCCGTTCGGGACGTGACCGCCAACTCGGTGTCAGATACTGCAAGTAGAGCGGCCGTACTGCCCGCCGCGCCGCCCAATGTCACGGGAGTCGCCACCGGCAGCGTTTTCGGCGCAACCGACGGGTTCAGTCCGCTGCTCGACGCGATGGTTGCGCCCGACTGGACGTCAATGTTGGTTCCCGCCACCAATACGACATCCGGCGCCGATAGCGTTACGCCGGTATCGATGGTGACCTTGTCCGATGCGACACAGATGGTGTAGGAGCACGCGTTCGTGTTCGCGGACCCGCGCTGTCCTCCCAGTAGGATTCGGCCAGCGTTCCAGCTGTCCACGACGGATCCCAGCAGCTGGACAGAGTCGGCGGTCTGCGTAGCAGCCGCTACGACCTCGATGTTGGGGGCCGTGATCTCGATGTCCGCGCCCACCCCACCCTTCGCGGCCCCAGTCAGGATATTGCCTTGAATCAGCGACGCAAGCTGCGAATCCGACTGCACGTTCAGCAACAGCGTGCCGGCATCGGCAGGTAGGGGCGGCGGCGGTAAATCCGCTTGCAACGCGGCTTTGCTGAAGTAGGCCGAGGCGAATGAATCCTGGTAGGTGGCGAGTTGCCTCACGTAGGTGCCCGGGGAGACGGCGAAGCCGCTGTAGAGCGAGTCGCCGAAGCCTGTGTTGCCGAAAGTCATGTAGCCGGCAATCTCGGTGGTGCCATTCGTCAGGGTGCGCGCGGCGCCAGGCGCAATGGTTCCCTGCGAGCCGGCAATCGCTTGTACGAGGTATGCGCCGGGCAACAATGCGTAGCTCGCCGGCAGTAGCGGGTAGACTCCCGCAGGGAGGCCTGGAACGCCTGACAGATACACACTCTGCCCGGGACTCAAGTTGGTTTGCGCAAACGCCTGCGGATCGTACGGTGCATACTGACCCTGCATTTGCGGGAGCACCGCATACAACCCGGGAATCTGGCCGGGTTTGACCGCATCATTGGCTCCACCAGTGCCGGGAATGAATTCGTACGCGTAGAGATCGCCTCCGCCGCTCAAATCCACCGTAGCACCGGCTGCGATGCTCACGGAAGGAGCATCGAGGCTCACCTTTCGCGCCGGGATTCCCGAGATCGTGTTTCCCTGATAGGTCCACGCCCCGTTCTGAGTCGTTCCATACGGGATCACCAGTCCAGCACCGCTCACAGAAGTGAGACTTCCAGGCGCGAGTGTCAGCGCGGTGCCTGCATTCAGGTT
>DATBCZ010000327.1:0-2895 GCA_036270175.1 Steroidobacteraceae bacterium
AATCTACGTCCGGGCCAAAGCGCCCTGGACGTCGCTGGTGGCACAGGCGACCTAGCCGCGGGACTCGCAAAGCAGGTCGGCCAGAAGGGAACGGTGACGCTCACCGACATCAACGCCGCCATGCTCGGCCGCGGTCGCGAGCGACTGCTGGATGCCGGGTTTGCGGGCAACCTGCGTTATGTGCAGGCGAATGCCGAAAAGTTGCCCTTCGCCGACTCGAGTTTCGACTGCGTCACCATCGGCTTCGGGCTGCGCAATGTCACTGACAAGGCGGCGGCGCTGGCGTCGATGCGCCGGGTGTTGAAGCCGGGCGGACAACTGCTGGTGCTGGAATTTTCCAAGCCCGTGGTCCCCGCTCTGAAGCCGCTATATGACACATACTCCTTCCGCGTACTGCCGCTGCTCGGCCGGCTGGTGGCGCGGGACGAGGCCAGCTATCGCTATCTGGCGGAGTCGATCCGCATGCATCCCGGGCAGGAGGAATTGCTGGAAATGCTGCGATCCGCGGGTCTGGAAGGGTGCCGCTATCACAACCTGTCCGGCGGCATCGTAGCGGTCCATCGCGGCTACAAGTCCTGACTCGCCATAAGACGACACTGTACGGCTTACGTCGGCCCCATGAGCCAATCTGTCGGCACCCGGCGTCGAAA
The DNA here is from genome assembly GCA_036270175.1 of Steroidobacteraceae bacterium. Lineage (GTDB taxonomy): Bacteria > Pseudomonadota > Gammaproteobacteria > Steroidobacterales > Steroidobacteraceae > 13-2-20CM-66-19. Next base: position 651 of record DATBCZ010000327.1, read on the forward strand.
ACAACATGAGACGTGGGACCGTGACTGTGACGCGAGCGGACGCTACGCTTAGCGAAGCATGAAAGAGGTAATCCTTCTTCTCGACGACGATCTCACGACGCTGACGGTGCTCGAGCGTTCGCTCGGTGGCGCCGGGTTCAACTGCGTCAGCAGCAGCGACCCGAAGCAGGCGCTCGCCGTCGTCACCACGAAAAGTGAAATCGCGGTCGTCGTGACCGACCTCTACATGCCGCACATGAGCGGGCTGCAGTTCGCGAAGGCGTTGAGCGAAATGCCGCTCGGCCGCCCCACTCCGCGCATTCTGTTGCTGACCGCCCAACCGTCCCTGGAGTCGGCCATCGGCGCGCTGCGCGGCGGCGCCTGTGATTTTCTGGTGAAGCCGGTCAGCACGGCAGAGCTGGTGGCTGCGGTGACCAAGGCACTCGAGCGCGCCCGCCAGGATCGACTGATTCATCGCGGCCGTGCGCCCGATATTGCCCACGAAGGTATTCCGGGGGACCTCGAATCCACCGGGCGTCGCAAGGTGCCGGTGCTCGATACCATCGAGAAGCTTCGCAGCCTGCGCTCCCGTTATGACGAGCACAAGCTGGATGATGTTGCCTGGGAGTTGCTGCTCGAGCTGCTGCGCACGGAGCAGGGCGACCACAAGCTGTCTGTTTCGGCGCTGACCATTTCCATTCCAGGTGTGTCAGCAACAACCTCGCTGCGCCGGATCGGTGAGCTCACGGCGCGCGGCTATGTTGACCGGGTACCCGATGCGCGCGATGGACGGCGCGACTTCGTGTCCCTCACGCTGAAGGCTCACGATCTGTTGAAAGACTACCTTGCGGACGTCGATCGTTACCTGACAGACATCCACCACGGACCCGCAGTACCTTCCGCATCATAGGGATCATGAAGCAGGACAGTTCCACTACGGTGAGCCACGAAGGCCCCGGCGAAGTCGATCCATGGACGGGCATTTCCGAAGATGTGATCCGCCGGTTCTTTGATGTGCTGTGCATCGAGCACGGCCTGCCCAAGGGTCAGCTGTCGGCCTACAGAGCGGATCTGTACGCCTTCGACCGCTGGCTCATCGAGGCCAAGAGCAAAACTCTGATCAGCGCCACGAAGCAGGACGTGAGCGAGTACCTGAAGAGCTCCACGACGTCCATAAAAGCCTTCTACGGCTATCTTGTGGATTCCGGGTGTCGCGATGACAACCCGACCAAAGCCCCTCGCAAACCGCGCAAGCGCCGAGTGTAGCTATTATCATGGCCGCCCTATGCTGACGGCCACCCTAGAGAATGTCCTGAACCGCGGCCTGCCGCGCTCTCCACGGGCACAGCAGCTCTGTGCCGAGCTGGCCGGACGCCGCGTGGCTGTCGCGGTCGCGGGTAACCCGCGCTGGGTGCTCATTGAGTCATTGGGACTGTCGCTGAAGTTGAGCTCAGTCGAGCCGGACGTGCAGGCGGACGCGATCGTCAGGGGCGGGCCCTTCAGTCTGCTGGCGCTCTCCGGCGAGACGCCCGAAGCCGTGCTGCAGCGTGGCGACGTGCGCATCGACGGCGATGCCGAGCTTGCCCAGAAATTCCGTGAGCTGGCTTTGTTGTTGCGGCCGGATTTCGAAGAGGAATTGTCGCTCGTCCTGGGCGATGTACCGGCCCACCAGCTCGGCCGATTCGCGCGGGCCGCTTTCGGCTGGACACGCAAGGCTGCGGGAACGACCGTGCGCAATGCCGCCGAGTATCTCGCTCACGAGCGCCGCGACCTCGTGCCCCGCAGTGAAGCCGAGCAATACCTCCAGGGCGTAGACAAACTTCGCGAGGACGTGGACCGTCTTGCTGCGCGCATCGATCTTCTGACTCGCCCGTGAAGCTGCGTGTTCTCGCCCGCCTGATCCAGATCCAACGTGTTCTGCTGAAACACGGCTTGGACGAATTCGTCCGGGCAACGCATCTCTATCGCCCCCTGCGGTTCGTGTTTTTCCTGTCGCCGGATGTCTGGTTTGAGCGCCGTCGCACGGCCAATCGCGGCGAGCGGCTGCGCCTGGCGTTGCAGGAGCTGGGTCCGATCTTCGTGAAGTTCGGACAGGCGGTGTCCACGCGGCGGGATCTGTTGCCGGAGGACATCGCCGAGGAGCTCGCGAAGCTTCAGGACCGGGTGCCGCCGTTTCCCGGTTCTGTGGCGCGCGCCGCGGTTGAGAAGGCGCACGGCCGCTCGGTCACTGAGACGTTTGCCGCATTCGACGAGACACCGCTGGCCG
>DATBCZ010000328.1:0-2849 GCA_036270175.1 Steroidobacteraceae bacterium
CATGGTGCCGGCGAAAACCGTCGCCGCCGCGATGACCAACAGAATGTTGTTGAAGAGCAGAAATGACTCGCGCGCGCCGAGCTCGAAACCCGCCTGTGACTTCAACTTGGGCGCCCGCCATGCGTAGAGCGTCAATGCGCCGCCGATCATGATCACCAGGAACGCCAGGATGAAGATGCCGCGCTTCGGATCCGCCGCGAAGGAATGCACCGAGACCAGGACTCCCGAGCGGACCAGGAACGTACCCAACAAGCTCAGTGAGAACGCGAGGACGGCCAGCAGCAGCGTCCAGCTTTTGAACAGACCGCGTTTGTCCGTCACCGCCAGGGAATGAATCAGAGCGGTGCCCACGAGCCACGGCATGAAAGACGCATTCTCCACCGGGTCCCAGAACCAATAGCCGCCCCACCCCAACTCGTAATAAGCCCACCAGCTCCCAAGCGCGATCCCGCAGGTCAGGAAACACCACGCCGCAGTCGTCCAGGGTCGCGTCCAGCGGGCCCACTGTTGGTCGAGGCGACCTTCGAGCATCGCCGCGCACGCGAAAGCGAATGCCACCGCGAAACCCACGTAGCCGGTGTAGAGAATCGGCGGATGGATGGCCAACGCCGGATCCTGCAACACCGGGTTCAGATCACGGCCGTCCGGGGCCGGCGGGTCGAGTCGGGTGAATGGATTCGAAGTGGCGAGTGTGAAGAGCAGGAACCCGAAGCTCACGATTCCCAACACGCCCAGGACGCGCGCAGCGAAGCGCGGCGGCAGACGACTCACACCGATCGCAACAGCCACCGTCCAGCAGCTCAGGAGGAAAATCCACAACAGCAGCGAGCCTTCGTGCGCGCCCCAGAGCGCGGTTACGCGATAAAACAGCGGCAACGCGGAATTCGAATTCTCGGCGATGTAGATGACCGAGAAGTCGTTCGAGATGAACGAGTAGATGAGGCACGCCATGGCGGTGCCGATCATCACGAACTGCCCCGCCACGGCCGGCGTGACCGCCGTCACCCAGCGATCGCGGCCGAGCATCGGACCGACGATGCCGAAGAACGCCTGCAGGCCTGCCAGCAGCAGCGCGAGGATGAGTGCGAAGTGGCCCAGCTCGGGGAGCATGTTAACTACCTGCGGGTGTTTGGGTGGAGAAGGCCCGGGCTTCGCTCGTGATCGTGCGTCCGGCTGCGGCTCCGCCAGTGGAAGGGAGTTGCGCGCCTGTTATCGAGGGCGTCTGCGTGAGGCTTTGGGACGGCGCCTGCGTGCTGGTCGTCGAGGGTGACTGGCCGCTTTGGGACGGCGTTTGCGTGCTCGTCGTCGAGGGTGACTGTGGGCTTTCGGCTGCGTGGGCCGTGCCGGGCTGACCTTGCCCTTCGGCCGGAGCTCCTGGCTGCGTCCCTGACAACGCGCCATCGCGTGCCTCGCCGTGCCGCCGCTTCAGCGACTTCGCGACCTCGGGCGGCATGTATTTCTCATCGTGCTTCGCCAACACCTCATCGGCGACGAAGGTGCCGCTCTGCATATGTCCATGCGCCACCACCCCCGTCCCTTCTCGGAACAGGTCCGGCAACACCCCGGTGTAACTCACGGGAACGTCATGCTTGAAGTCGGTAACGACAAAGCGAACTTCGAGGCTGCCCGGCGCCCGTTTCACACTACCTTCCGTGACCATGCCACCGAGTCGGAAATACTGGCCGGCCTTGACCTCGCCATCGGCGACCTTCGTCGGATCGAAGAAGAACGTCACGTTGGACCGGAACGCGCTCAGGGCCAGGGCCCCGGCAATCCCCACGCCGACGACAATGCCGGCGACCAGGGTCATGCGTCTTTGACGCGGAGTCATGTTTCTCCTCCTCCCGCCCGCATAGCGAGACGGCGGCGCGCTTCTTCGCGCGATTTCGCGAGAAGCCTTCGGGCCCAAACGATATTCAGCACCACCACCGTAAACGTCAGCACGTACGAGGGCCAGACATACCAGGCGTAGCCGCCCATGTCGAAGAATTCTGACACGCCGCTCATGGAGTCACCGCCTCACGAATCCAGCTCGCCGTGCGCTCCCGGCTCAGGATCTCACCGCGCAGCCTAATGAGCAGTACGGTGACGAAGAACAGGGTGAATCCGAGCAGCATCATGAGTAGAGGTATGAGCATCGAAGTTGCAATGGTGGGCCTGTCGAACTTCATCACGGACGGCGCCTGGTGCAGAGAGTTCCACCATGTCACGGAATAATGAATGATCGGAACGTTCACGATCCCCACGATGGCCAACACCGCGCTGGCGCGGTCCGCGCGCTGCACGTCCTCCATCGCCGATCGCAATCCCATGTAACCGAGGTAGAGGAAGAGCAGGATGAGCTCAGAGGTGAGCCGCGGGTCCCATTCCCAGTAGGTCCCCCACATCGGCTGGCCCCACAACGAGCCCGTCACCAGCGCACAGAACGTAAACGAAGCGCCGATCGGCGCGCAGCTCGCCGCGACCGCATGGGACACTTTTATGCGCCAGATGAGGCCCACAGCGGCGGCCACCGCCATCGTTGTATACACCATGATAGACATCCATGCAGTCGGTGCGTGGACGTAGAGGATTCGAAAGCCGTCGCCCTGCTGGTAATCCGGAGGCGAAAGCACGAGTCCGCCATAAAGCCCGCCCAGAATCAACAGCGCAGCGGGCCACCCAAACCATGGCGTCAGCCTTGCAGCCAGGCTGTAAATGTACGGCGGCGAGCCGAGGCGGTGGAACCAGGTCCAGGTCATTCTTCGCTCACTCTCACTCCAGATTGACACGCACGGCAGCCGCGGTCGCCAGCGGCGCCAGCGTCACTCCGAGCACTGCGACCGCGCTCAGCAGCTGCAAAGGCGGCC
>DATBCZ010000329.1:0-5623 GCA_036270175.1 Steroidobacteraceae bacterium
CAGAGCCAGGTTGTGGTGTCTTCCATCGTCGCCGTGGCTAAAGCATGCGGGCTCCGCACGGTTGCGGAGGGTGTCGAGACGATGGAGCACCTCGAGATTGTGGACGCGCTCGGGTGCGAGCAGTCGCAAGGGTATCTTCACAGCCCGCCGGTTCCGGCCGAACAGCTCCGGGCATTGCTTGGGGCGTGTTCTGGCGGCGTACCGTCCTGACAGGCGGACGACTTCGGGGAGCGGAAGGCGTGGTGGTCGAGGGGCTTGCGGAAGTGGGGTTGAGGGGCTCGTGGAAGTGGGGTCGAGGTGCTTGCGGAAGTGTGGTTGAGGGGCTCGCGGAAGTGTGGTTGAGGGGCCGCGGTGAATCGCGGTTATACTCTGCGGCCGCGGACTAGCGGGCTGTCGGCGTTCGTGAATTTCTGAGGCGCGTGAGGGTGGGAGCGCCCGGTTCCCAAATCGGGGAGACACTGTGGCGACTTCCGGACACCATGAGGCGGCAGCCGCCGCCATCGAGATCAGGTCGGTCGACTATGTGCCCGACGCCGAGCGACATGGCGGCATCGCGAGTCAATTCACGCTGTGGCTCGGCGCGAATCTGCAGGTGACGGCCGTCGTCACCGGGGCGCTGGCCGTCGTCCTCGGGGGCGATGTGTTCTGGTCCCTGATTGCGCTCGCGCTGGGCCAAGTGATCGGTGGCGCCGTGATGGCGTTGCACGGCGCGCAGGGCCCGCAGCTCGGCTTGCCTCAAATGATCTCGAGCCGGGTCCAATTTGGCGTCTACGGCGCGATCATACCGATCGTGGCGGTGTGCCTGATGTACATCGGCTTCTCAGCCAGTGGCTCGGTGTTGGCCGGGCAGGCGATTGGCCAACTGCTGCGGGTCGATGATGGGATCGGCATCGCGATCTTCGGTGGTTTCATTGTGGTCGCGACCCTGTTTGGCTATCGGCTGATTCATATGCTCGGCCGCGTGTCGAGCGTGGTCGGCGTCGCGGCCTTCTTGTACATGTTCAGCAGGCTGTTTGCGGGCCACCAGGTGGCCGCTTTGCTGAGCGTACGGCATTTCGCGCTCAACCAGTTTCTGCTGGCGATGTCCTTGTCAGCATCGTGGCAGATTGCCTATGGGCCGTATGTGGCGGACTATTCGCGCTATCTGCCTCGCAACACGTCCTCGCTCGCTGTCTTCGCCGCGGTGGGGCTGGGATCGGTTGTGGGATCACAGATCTCCATGACGTTCGGTGTGTTCGCGGCAGCTTTGAGCGGCGCTCAATTTGAGCACCACGAGGTGGCCTACATTGTCGGGCTCGGCTCGACGGGGATGGTCGCGGCGGTGCTTTATTTTTGCATTGCTTTTGGCAAGGTGACGGTGACGACGTTGAATGCCTATGGGAGCTTCATGTCCCTCGCCACGATCGTGAGCGCCTTCCAGCGCGGGCTGCGGATCTCGGTGTTCCACCGATTCATCTACATCGTCGTCATGGTGGGCCTGTCGACGTCGTTGGCTCTGATCGGCCGTCACTCCTTCCTGAAAGGCTTCGAGTCCTTCATCCTGTTTCTGCTGACCGTGTTCACGCCGTGGAGTGCGATCAACCTGGTCGACTACTATGCCTTCACGCGCTCGCGCTATGACGTGCCGGCGTTATCCGAGCCCGACGGACGCTATGGTCGGTGGAATATGACGGGCATTTCGGTCTACGTCCTTGGCATCCTGGTGCAGATGCCTTTCATCTCGTCGGCGTTCTACACAGGGCCGCTCGTCGCCCCGCTCGGTGGCGCGGATATCTCCTGGATCGTGGGACTCATCGTGCCGGGCGCTCTGTATTACCGACTCAGGCTCACTTCGCGCACGGACATTCCCGCCCGGCTCATCCTGCCGGAGGAGACTTCTCCGGCGGCTTCACGTACCTGAACGTCAGCGCCGGCAACACACGCAGCGCGAGCGTACACGCCCGGATTCGCGGAAAACTATACGGTTTTGTATAGAAAAGTCCGCTGCCGACGTCGCGGCAACGCTTTACCTTCGCATTGACTCGCGAAAAGCCAACCTCAACTCGAATTAACGTTGTACCGCCCGAACGGCTGCTACTCTGAGCGTTCGACGGAATCGATGTGGTCATGTTTGAAATTGGTAAGAATGAGAGTCGCAATCGCAGCCGGCCAAAGGTCGTTCCGTATTGTTGCAGTGACGCTGGCCGCGGCTGGGTTGGCCGTCGCGGTATGGCACTGGCAAGCCTCGTCACACAGCGCACCGCCGAAACAGAAGGGCGTGCCCGTCCAGGTCGTTCGAGCGACCCGCAACAACACCCCGGCGTATCTGACCAACATCGCCACCGTGCAGCCCTTCAACACGGTGCTCGTACGAGCCCGCGTCGATGGTCAGATCACGAAGGTCGACTTCACGGAAGGCAGCGAGGTCAAAAAAGGGGACGTGCTCGTCGAGTTGGATCCGCGACCGTTCGAGGCGCAGTGGCGCGCCGCGCTGGCGCAGAAAGACCGGGACACGGCGCAACTGGAGAACGCCAGAAGGGACGAGCGACGCTATAAATCCCTGATCGATGCCGATGCCGGGGCCCTGCAGACCCTCGACACGACGCGCGCCCAGGTTGCCCAGCTGAGCGCCGCGGTTGCCCTGGACCAGGCGCAGATCGACTTCGCACACCTGCAATTGACGTACGCCACCATCACGGCTCCCTTCGACGGCCGAACCGGTGCGCGGTTGGTGGATGTCGGCAATATGGTCCATGCCACCGACGCCACTGGCCTCGTACTCCTGACCCAGATTCATCCGATCGCCGTGACGTTCTCGCTACCTCAAAGCACCTTGGCCACGGTGCGTGAGCAACAGCGACACCACGCCCTGCGCGTCCTGGCCTTGGACCCGGACAGGCAACAGGCACTGGGCGAGGGCGAGCTGTCGCTCATTGACAACCAGATCGATGTGACTACGGGGACATTTCACTGCAAGGCAATTTTCGCGAACCCCGATGAGTCGCTCTGGCCGGGGCAGTTCGTCACCGCGCGGGTGATGCTCGAAGCGCTTCCCAACGCGGTGGTCATCCCGGCGGCCGCGGTTCAGGAAGGGCCCCGGGGTCCTTATGTTTACGTGGTGACGCCGGACCGTACCGCCGAGCTTCGCCCGGTCCGGATCGGCCAACGGCTGGCCGAGCAGGCCGTCGTCTCGGAGGGTCTTCGAGGCGACGAGGACGTCATCGTCGAAGGTCAGTTCAGGGTGGAGCCGGGCGCCGCGGTCGATCTCACGGCCGCTCCGGTGGCCAATGCGACCCCGGCAAGTTGAGAGAGTGATGGGATCGTCATGACACGTGTGAACCTGGCGGCGTGGTTCATTCAACGTCCCATCGCAACCTCGCTGTTCATGGCGGGCATCCTGTTCCTCGGCGTCTCCAGCTATATGCAGCTGCCTATCGCCGGTGTCCCCCAAATTGACATCCCGACCATCTCCATCACGACGACCCTGCCGGGGGCCAGCGCCGAGACGATCGCATCCTCGGTGACCTCGCCGCTCGAGCGTGCGCTGTCGGCGCTCCCGGGCGTTACGGAGATGACCTCGACCAGCTCGTATGGATCGAGCGCGATCCAGGTGCAGTTCGATCTCGCCCGGAGCGTCGACGGGGCCGCAGTGGATGTCGAGCAGGCCATCAATGCGGCTTCGTCGGATCTGCCCAAGACGCTCCCTCATCCGCCTGTGTTCGAGAAAGCGAATCCGGCGGATGCGTTGCTGATGACGATTGCGGTGTATTCAGACACTCTGCCCATAAGACAAGTTGACTCCTATGTCGAGAACTACCTAGCACCCCAGATAGCGCGCGTGCCGGGCGTAGGGGTCGTCGACTATCACGGGCAGCAGCGGCCCGCTGTGCGTATTGATATCGACCCGGGGCGGGTCGCGGGACTGGGCCTGACCCTGGAGGATGTGCGGCAGCGAGTGGCCGCCGCCACGGTCAATGGACCGAAAGGGACACTCACCAGCGACCATCAGTCCGTGATATTGGATGCCACCGATCAGCTGAGCGATGCCGCGGCTTACGGTGAGCTCATCCTGAACCAACAGCATGGAGCCTCGATCCGCCTCAAGGACATTGCCACCGTTTCGGATAGCGTCGAGGACGATAAGCAAAGTGCCTGGGTGGGTCCACACCAGGCCGTGATGATCGATGTCCACAAGCAACCGGGGTACAACCTCAATGAGACGGTGACCCGGGTGCGCGCTTTCCTGCCCTCGCTTGAGCGGGAACTGCCGGCGTCGGTGCACCTGCTGCCGTTGCAGGACCGCACGCAGACCATTCGGGCTTCCGTGCGCGATGTGACGCTCACCTTGCTGACGAGCTGCCTGCTCGTCGTGCTCGTGGTCTACGCCTTTCTAGGCAGCGCCACCGCTACTGCGATCCCGGCGTTAGCGATTCCGTTGTCTCTGTTTGGGACAGTGGCCTTTTTGTATGTGCTGGGCTACACCCTCGATAACGTGTCGTTGATGGCGTTGACCGTGTCCGTCGGCTTCGTGGTGGACGATGCGATCGTGATGTTGGAAAACATTACGCGGCACGTCGAGGAAGGCGAGTCGCCGCAGGTTGCGGCGCTACGCGGCTCGGGTGAGATCGGTTTCACCATCGTCGCCATGACCATATCCCTGATCGCGGTTTTCATACCGCTCCTGTTCATGGGCGGGGTCGTGGGACGAATCTTCCATGAGTTCGCCTACACGGCGGCCATTGCCATTCTGCTGTCGGGCGTCGTGTCCCTGACACTGACACCGATGTTGTGTGCCCAGCTGTTGGGACGAGGCGTCGCCGGCCCCGGCAGGTTCGCCCGATGGACGACGCGGCACTTCGACCGGATGGCGGAGGTCTATGCCAGGGGATTGAGATGGGTACTGGCACATCAGCGCACCGTGCTCGCGATCATGCTGTCCACTCTCGTGATCACGGCCTTGCTGTATGTCATCGTTCCGAAGGGCTTCTTTCCGCAGCAGGACAATGGATTGATCGTCGGAGTCACCGAGGCGTCCTCCGACATCTCTTATCCTGCCATGCTGTCGCAGATGAAGCGGCTCGCGGCGCGCGCGGCGCAGGATGACGAGATCGCCAATGTGTATTACTGGATCGAGGGTGATCCGTCGCTGAACGTAGGCCGGATGCTCATCGACCTCAAGCCCTTCGGCGAGCGTCATTCGTCGGTGTACGAGGTGCTCGATCGGACCCAGGAGCGGGTCGCCCGTCTGCCGGGTATCAAGTTGCATCTGCAGGCGCGCCAGGATCTGACGATTGGGGCACGGATTACCCGGACCCAGTTCGCCTACACCCTGAGCGATGCAAATCTCCAGGAATTACAGGACTGGGCGCCGCGGATCCTGACGGCCTTGCGCACCTTGCCTGAACTGCGGGATGTGGAAGCGGACCTGCAAGCGACTCCGCCGCAGGTCCGTATTGCCCTGGACCGCGACGCGATGGCGCGGCTCGGAGTGACCGTCCAGAGTCTCGACGATACGCTGTATGACGCTTTCGGCCAGCGGCAGATCGCGAGCTACTACACCCAGGTTGCGGTGTACCGGGTGATTCTCGAGGTCGACCGGCGCTTCCAACTCGACGAGAATGCCCTGAAACTGTTGTATGTGCCC
>DATBCZ010000330.1:0-5212 GCA_036270175.1 Steroidobacteraceae bacterium
CTCAATACCTCGTCAGGAACTGGTGGCGCGCTCGGCGAAACTCGATTTCGAGGCCCTGGGCCGCGACTATCTCGAGCGCACGCGGCCTGCAACCGGCAAAGCGCCTCACTTCACTGACAAAATGCCGCTCAACTACCTCTACTGCGGCATCATCCGGCGCGCCCTGCCGAATGCGCGAATCGTGCACCTGACCCGCCATCCGCTCGCGGTCTGCTACGCGATCTACAAAACCCTGTTCAAGGACGGCTACCCCTTCTCCTACGATCTCGGCGAGATCGGACGCTACTACGTGTCTTATCGAAAGCTGATGGACCACTGGTGCGCCACCCTGCCCGGGGCAATCCACGAGCTGAAGTATGAGCAATTGGTCACCGACCAGGTGGGCGAAACGCGCCGGCTGCTGGAGTTCTGCGGACTCGACTGGGAAGAGGCCTGCCTGTCTTTTCACCGCAACCCCTCGCCCACCACGACAGCCAGCGCCACGCAGGTCCGCCAGTCGCTGTACGATTCCTCCATCGCGCAGTGGCGCCATTACGCGCCACGGCTCGAAGGTCTGCGCCGCCAGCTCGTGGCGGCCGGAATCGACGTCGAGAGCTAACTCCAAGGCTACAATCGCAATGGCAAAGGCCCAGAACGGTCCCAAGTTTCGCCGCGAGCCGCCGGTGGCCCGCCGCGAGGCGCTCGTCGAAGCCACGCTGGTCTGCCTGCGACGCTTCGGGCACGAGGGCATGTCAGTACGGCAGATCAGTGCCCAGGCGGGCGTTTCCGCCGGCCTGATCAACCATCACTTTCCAAGTATCACCGCCCTGGTGGCCGCCGCTTACGACACGCTGGCGACCTCACTCCTCCACTCCATCCGGCGCCAGGCGCACGACCTTTCGAAAGCCCCACGCGAGCGGCTGCAGCGGTTCTTCGAAGCCTCTTTCGCTCCCGAACTGCTCGACCCTGGTTTGTTCAGCGCGTGGCTGGTGTTCTGGAGCATGGTCTCGCACGACGCCGAAATGCGCGCCGTGCACGACCGCACTTACGGCGCCTATCGGGCCACTCTGGAATCGCTATTGGGACAGCTACGCCTGACCGAAGGAATTCCTGCGTTCAAACTGCGCCCGGCCGCCATCGGACTGGCAGCGCTTCTGGACGGACTCTGGGTCGAGGCAAGCTTGAACCCTCGCACGTTCAAGCCCGCGACGGCCGTGGCGCTGTGTGAGGACTGGACGAACGCGCTATGCACCGGCGCTTTCCCGGCGTTGCGGACGACACCCGGCAGCAAGGCCGCCGCTCCGTCCAAAACGCCCTAGGCGGGAGCCCCAGCCTCTTCTCCGCCACTCGCCGTCGTCGGCGGCGCGCTATCCGCACCCTGAGCGCCCGTGGCGCTCTCCGCCTTCCTCGCCGCCTGCTCAGCCTGATACTTCTCCATCGCCTTGCGCACACTCAACGGCCGCATGTCGGTCCAGACTTCCTTGACGTAGTCGAGACAGACCTGCTTCTGCCCCGTCGGACCGACCTGGCGCCAGCCGTTGGGAATCGCCTGGCCCGCGAGCCAGAGCGAATATTGCTCCTCGGAATTCACCAGGACCTGGTACTCGCGCGTGTCTTCTTCCTTGTCCATTGATACCGCTCCATGAATCGCACTTGCTCCGGTGAGCGAAGATACGCCATGCGGTGGCGCCTTTTTGTGGCCACGTCCCTCAGTACATTAAATTCCAAGCTTGCAGCAGGTCGCGGCACGAAGGCGAACCTGCCCTCCTACCCCAACGTCACGCTGCGCTCCACAAACCAACACAGCCCCTCGCCAACCAGAAACGCCGCGGCAATGTCAGTAAACAAAGGACGCGGAATCGCAAGCTTGGCCCGCACCAGCAACCATGCGACCAACAGGGCGCCCAGCACCACGGTGACCTGCCCGATCTCGACTCCAATGTTGAAGCCAACGAGCAACTCGGCGAGCCGGTTCGCAGGCAACTTCATCTCCAGGAGATTGGATGCAAACCCAAACCCATGGATCAGGCCGAACACCAGTGTGACCAGCAAGCGCACCCGCCCCGCGTCACGCATCTGCCCGGTCAACATGAGATAACTCACGGAGAAAATCCCGCCCCCCACCAGCAACAGCGTCGGGAGCGTGACGCCCAGGTCAAAATATCGACCCAGTGCCATGACGAAGAGGATCCCGCCCAGCCCGATGGCCACCGGCACCGGCCGATGGGTCCCGTCACCGATGTTCTCCGCCCCGATCAAGGCGATCGTCAACGCGACCAACGCGTCGATGTATTGCGCCTCCGGCCGCAAGATACCGGTGACGGCCAACGCCAGAGTCAAGCTGTGTCCGAGCGTAAAACCGGTCACCACGAACAACAGATCGCGGACGCGCCGCGAGATCAACACCAGTCCCAACATGAACGACATGTGGTCGATGCCGGTGAAGATGTGCATGATCCCCAACTTCACGTATTGGAGCAGCCCGGCGTTTTCGAGGCCACCGCCCTCGGCAGCATCCGCGGCTACCGCGACCTCCTGGTGGTCCACCGTGAGAATCTGCTCGAAGAAGCGGCCCCCGCTGTCCTCGATACGCGCGAAGTTGGTATGTGACCTCACGAGGTCGTAGAACGCGGCGGAGTGTATATCGATATCGCTCGCGCTCGGACACCTGAAGACAAAATCGAACCGCGAGTAACCCACTGCAGCGGCCAACGCGCGTGGCCCCTCGACGAGCGGACATTTCTGTTTCGCCGCCGTTGCCCCCACCCGATCGGCGAGGTAGTGACCGAGCTGCGCACTCGACGGGAGATCCTTACCGGAAGGCGTCACTCGCTTCGCTTCGAGATCCGGCACCGTGAACTGCAGGCGAACCGTGTCTCCGTCGACGCGCCACGCCGAAAGGCTTTCGCTCAATGTGTGCGCGCAGACAGGCGCGGTCGCGCCAAACACCAGGGCGAGGGTGAGGACAAGCAGCGGTCGCCACCCCGATTTCATGGCTTGTAATCGGAATAATCAGTGGCCACCAGGATCTTCGACCGCTCCCGCAGAAACCTCATCGTGGCCGTCATGAGTCGCTCCTGCTGCGCGTTCTTCAGATCCGTCAGCACCTGCAACCGGGCATGCTCGTACGACAGCGGCACGGGCACCTTATCCTTGATGACCTTGACGATGTGAATGCCATCGGCGGCTTGCAGAGGCTCTGACACCTCGCCCTCTTTCATCTGCAACGCCTTGGCGTAGATCGCATCCCCCAGGTGAATCTTGGCAGCGAAATAAAACTCATCCCCGTCGTTGCGGGGCTCCGTCAGCCCAAACTTGGAAATCACCGCTTCCACCGGCGTGTTAGCGCGTAATGCGCCGACCGCATCGCGCGCTTTCTGCATCGACTGCCCGGCATTCGCGCCCCCTGCGGGCAGCACGAGGTGCCGTGCAGTCAGAATGCCGTCGCTGGCATAACGCGACGGATTCTTTTCGAAGAACTCCCGCAACTGTTGCTCGGAGGGCTGGCTGGTGGTGACCTCGGCCAGCGCCTGTTGATCCATCGCCATGGCGAGCGCGTTGCGCGTCATCTGGTCCGTCTCGGCGAAATCCAACTCCAGACCCCGCTGCACGAGCAACTCTTCCCGGATCATCTCACCCAGAACCTTGAGTTTTTCCGCCCGGGTCGCCTGCTCGAAAGTCTCGCCCGTCTCGCTTTCCAACTGCGTCACGAAGTCACTACGGAGGACGGGACGCTGGTTCACCAGGGCGATGTCTTCCGGTGGTACGTTGTGCGTGGCCGTCCCACGCGCCGAGAAAAGCCCGACGCCCGCGATCGCCAGCCCCACCACGGCCCCGATCGCGCACAGAACCAATGATCGCGTCACGTTCACCTGCGACGCCGCTGACTTCACTTCACTCAAGCTTCCCCCTCGGGGTCGATGCTGCATAGACATACACCGCCACCGCACGAATGGTGGCCGGGGACAACTCCCCCGCCCACGACGGGCAGCGGCCGGCAAGGCCGTGCGCGATAGTGCTTTCGATGCTCTGGCGTGATCCGTCGCCACGCAGCCAGACGGCGTCGGTCAGATCCGGAGCGCCGATCGCCGAATCACCCTTGGCGTCCGAGCCATGACAGTCGTTGCAAACTCCCTTGTTCGTGTCATAGAAAATCTGTTTGCCGCGCTGAACCGCCGCGGAATCGGCCTGTGGTTGGCGAAACGCAAGCAGGTACGTGGTGACGTCATGGATGTCGCTCGGCGTGAGCGGTGCCATCGCATAGAGGTCATAGGGCCGCGCGGTAGCGAACGCCGGCATATGGGCAAGGTCCCACCCCTTTGAATTTCCCGAGCGGATGCCGTAAAGAACGACCCGCTCTATTTCACTTACGCGGCCGGTGCCGTAGAGCCAGTCATGATCGGTCAGGTTAGGAACGGCGAGCGCGGGATCGCCCCGTAATTGCACGCCATGGCAGGAAGCACAGTGCTCTGAATAGGCTGAGGCGCCACGCGACATCGCGAAGCTCATCAGCTCGGCGTCGGCGGGAATACTGTCGGCGGGGACCATTAGAAAGCGAGTGCGCACGGTATGCGTGCGTGCCACGAAAGTGCCACCAACCGCTAAACCGAGCACCAGGATCGCCGTTAGTATCAGCCCGGTCTTCACCAGCAGATTCAAGCTACAGTCTCAGCCAGAGGACGACATTGGCGCCTTCCAGGCGCGGTGCCACGTAATTTACTGTTATCCGCCGAATTCGTTAACGTTAATGACCGGAAAAGGTCCTTGAGTGTCCATAATGCGCCCAGCCATGACAGCAAAGCCAACACTGGCCGACCTCGCCGCCGCTCTCGCCAGCGGAAGAGTCTCCAGCCGCTCCCTGGTGGAGACCTGCCTCGACAGGATCGCAGATCCCGCGGGTGAAGGGCGTACGACTTTTTTGCACGTCGACAAAGG
This sequence comes from Steroidobacteraceae bacterium, assembly GCA_036270175.1. Taxonomy (GTDB): domain Bacteria; phylum Pseudomonadota; class Gammaproteobacteria; order Steroidobacterales; family Steroidobacteraceae; genus 13-2-20CM-66-19. Next base: position 4,915 of record DATBCZ010000330.1, read on the forward strand.
TGCGGTACTCGCACAGGCCGACGCAATGGATCTGCTGCGGTCCAGTGGCGCCGCTCTCTCGCCCTACGCGGGGATTCCGATTTCGATCAAGGATCTTTTTGACATCGCAGGCCAGGTGAGCCGCGCGGGATCGACCGTGCTTACGAACCGGCCGGCTGCGACCCAGGACGCCGCGAGCGTCGCTCGCCTGCGGCACGCCGGCTTCGTGCTCATCGGCCGCACGAACATGAGCGAGTTCGCCTTCTCCGGCCTGGGCCTGAACCCCCACTACGGTACCCCACGCAATCCGTGGGAGCGC
>DATBCZ010000331.1:0-15085 GCA_036270175.1 Steroidobacteraceae bacterium
GCCGGTGCAGGCCGGGGCGTTGTTCGGGTGCTCCATCATCGGCCTCGGACTCACGGCGGCGATGATCGTGATCACCGAGTACTACACCGCAACCGAATACAGCCCGGTGCGCAAGATCGCTGCCGCATCGCAAACGGGTCATGCCACGAACATGATCGCGGGCCTCGGGCTCTCGATGAAGGCGACATCGCTGCCAGTGCTGGCGGTGTGTATCGCTATCTGGGGCGCCTACCAACTCGGGCAGGAATACAACATCGGTCTGTATGGCATCGCCACCGCGGCGACGGCCATGCTGTCGATGACGGGCATGATCGTGGCGCTCGACGCGTACGGCCCGATCACCGACAACGCCGGCGGCATCGCGGAGATGGCCGGGTTGCCGAAGGCGGTGCGTGACATCACCGACCCGCTGGATGCGGTGGGGAACACCACGAAGGCGGTTACAAAAGGCTATGCGATCGGCTCAGCCGGCTTGGCCGCGCTGGTGCTGTTCGCCGACTACACGCACAACCTCGAGGCGGTCGGCAAGCTCGTGGAGTTCTCGCTCTCGGATCCGGCGGTCATCATCGGACTCTTCATCGGTGGTCTGGTGCCGTACCTGTTCGGCGCGATGGCCATGGAGGCTGTTGGCCGCGCGGCGGGCTCCGTGGTGACCGAAGTCCGGCGTCAGTTCCGTGAGATCAAGGGAATCATGGAGGGTACGGCCAAACCGGACTACTCCCGCGCGGTTGACCTTCTTACCAAGGCGGCTATCGGCGAGATGATCATCCCGTCCCTGCTGCCCATCCTCGTGCCGATCGTGCTCGTCTTCGCGCTCAACATCCTCATGGGGCCGGGCGCGGGCATCAAGGCGCTGGGCGGATTGCTTATCGGAACGATCGTCACCGGGCTGTTCGTGGCGATCTCCATGACCACCGGCGGCGGCGCCTGGGACAACGCCAAAAAGTACATCGAGGAAGGCAACTTCGGTGGCAAGGGCTCTGACGCCCATAAGGCGGCCGTTACCGGCGACACCGTGGGAGATCCTTACAAGGACACGGCGGGTCCGGCCATCAACCCGCTGATCAAGATCATCAATATCGTGGCGCTGTTGCTGGTGCCGCTGCTTTGAGGGTTTGGTGAGGTCGGTACCGGGGCTTTCGTCGCGCGCGGTGCGCGCTCACGAGCGGCAGCGGTAAGGCAACGCCCTCAGGTTAGCTCGCGGCGGACGGCGTTGTTTAGCGGCGTCCGTCGCGAGGTTCAGGCCCGAGGCGCGCGCGCTGCGCGCTCACGAGCGGCAGCAGTGGGGGAAAGGCCCTCAGGTTGCCCTCAGGTTGGATGTATGGCGCTCAACAGTCGATGCAGCACCATCGGTGAAGCCGGCTTCACCAGGTGATGATCGATGCTGGCCTCGCGCGAGCGGCGCCGGTCGGCTTCATGGCCGAGGCCGGTCAACGCAATGATGGTCGTGGACGTCCCTTCCGGCATCGAGCGGATCCGCGCCGCAGCCTCCAGCCCGCTGAGCTCCGGCATGCTGATGTCCATGAACACTACGGTCGGCCGTACCTGGCGAAACTTGTCCAAGGCCTCGCGCGGACCGTAGGCGGTGTGCACGTCGTGACCCATCAGCGACAGCATGAATGCCACGGCATCGGCCGAATCCGCCTGGTCGTCGACGACCAATACCTTGAGCGGAACCTCGGCATGAGGCACGTCTTCCATCTTTGTTTCCCCTGCTTCCCACACGGTTCTAGCTAAAGCCATAAGACCAGTAGTAGCAAGATTTGTGCGGGGTACGGGAACACATTTGGCGTGCGAAATCCCGCTTATGTCAAACAAACTCAAGGTCTCGAGACCTTAGCCTCGCCGCTTGCGGCGAGCTACGCCCGGCCGGCGCGGGATTCGGTCAGGACAGCGCTGACGAGACGGTTGAGGCGGGCGCAATAGGTGGCGACCGGACCGTTGGCCTCGGCTTGCTTCCCGACCAGGGCGCTCGAGATCTCGGTCAGCCGGCGTTCGATCCGCTCGTCCACGGTCATCGAGCGGCAGATCAGAGCGCTGACGCATGCGTTGATTTCGGCATCGAGAGTTCGGGCATCGCTGCCGGCAATCTCGACGCCGGCCAGCTCGCTGGGACAACCCGCGGCCAGATGCTCACGCCATAAGCTGGAAAGCTGCATACGCTGAGTATGGCCCCCTCTCACATGTCAGGGTTTGAACCCGGCGCCCTTCTTACCACGCCCGTAACGGGCTTGCACTGCCGGCGCGCAGCGCGAAACGACTGTTGGTTGTTGGAGTTTTACCCACACGGCGCGCCGCTGACACCTCGAGCCGTGCGGAACTCATTGATCCGACACGCTTATTCGGTGGATTGAAAGCTGTTGTTTGGTGGCTGCGGAGGGGCAACGCGCGGTTGGTAACGAATTGTCAGACAACGCGTGGCGCCCTCAGGCCGGCCCCGGGCCATACGGCTTGTAGGACTTCTCTTCGATGAGTCGCGAGCCGAGCTGGAGATTGATGCGCTTCTTGATGGCGGCGCGCTCGTCGTTGGAAACATAGACAGCACGCGCCAGATCGATGAACTCACGATCGAAGGTCTGCTTCGCCTCCTTGTCGCGGATGAGATCCTCGACGTCCCAGAGTCGCTCATTCACTTCCTGGAGGGCGCGCTCATCACGCGCTACATCGAACGCGGCGCACCCGGAGTCTCGCCAGGTTTTCTCGAGCAGATCGAGCTCGAGACGCACGTTCGCGACCTTGCCGGCATCCACGATGCGGGCAACCTTGATACGCAGGATGGTGATCTTGTCGAGCAGCTCGCCCGGGGAGATGGCTACCAGGAGGTCTTTCATGTGCGCCATCGTAACAATTCATCGAGCTTTCCGGTGACCTGGTCGACCTCGATGAGGTCCATCACACCCCGCTGCTCGATCTTCTCCGTCCAGGGGAGCTTCTCCGGAGTGCGGCCGCGGTAACGGCGGGCGGCTTGCGCATACGCATCGACACACCACAAGCGTGAGAGATACGGACCGCTGCGCGCGGGATTCGTGGCGGCGTAGAGCCCAACGACCGGCGTGCCGACCATCGTGGCCATATGCGCGGGACCGGAATCCGGGGTGACCAGCACGCTTGCGCGCCCGAGCAACGCCAACAGCTCCGGGAGCGTGTCGCGGCCGATCTGGTTGATGATCGTCGCGGTCGCGGCCTTTTCGATCGCGGCGCCCGTCTCTACCTCCAACGTGCTGGGTCCCCCACAAAGAATGATGCGCATGTGATGGCGGCGCGCCGCATAGTCGGCGACCGCGGCATAGCGCTCGGGTCGCCAGTTGCGCAGCGCGTGACTCGAGCATGGACTGATAATCAACGTGGGTTGCGCGTCGGGAATGAGCCGGTCAGCGTAGGCGCGGGCATTCTCCGGGAGCGGGATATTCCACTCCACCAGCCGGTCCTTGATGCCGAGCGCGGCCAGAAAGCCAAAAAAGCTGTCGAGCACATGCTCACGCGTACGCGCGGCGACGCGTGCATTCGTAAACATCCACTGCAGATCACGCGCGCGCGCGCGATCGAACCCCAGTTTCACCGTCGCCGACACATTGCGCGCGACCAGACTCGCCCGCAGCGCAAGTTGCATGTGAAGCAGGACATCGAACTGGCGGCCGCGCAGCTGTTCCCGCAGAGCGTGACGCGCTCCGAAGCCGGCGCGCTTGTCTACGGTGATAAACTCCACGCCGTCGACGAGACTCATGAGACGCGCTTCAGCCTTGCCTATGATCCAAGTCAACTGTGTTGCCGGCCAGGCGTGCTGTAACGTGCGAATGATGGGTACGACGTGGCACGTATCGCCCAGCGCCGATAGTCTCAGGATGCAGACAGAGCGCGGCGGTTGGGCGAGAGGCAGCAGCATGATTGGCGAGACGACTCGATGAGCGGACGTTGGCCGCTCGGCTCCGAAGTGAAGCATAGCGCCCTGGGGGGCGGCGCAATGCTATATGACGCCTCACGGGTGAGCAATTTCGCGCCGGCCTGGTTCGATCCGACCTACTGGCAATCCCGCGGCGAGCTCGAAGGCATCGCGCAAGGCCGGGGTACCACTCACTACTTCAAGACCGCCGGGAAAAGCCTGGTATTGCGTCACTACCGACGTGGCGGCCTCGTGAGGCACCTGTCAGCCGACAAGTACTTCTGGCGGGGCGAAGACAACACGCGGCCGTTCACGGAGTGGCAGCTTACCTATCGCCTGCATCGCGCGGGATTGCCCGTTCCGGCGCCGATCGCCTGCCGTTACGTCCATACCGGCATGACCTATAGGGGCGATCTCATCACCGAGCGGCTTCCGACGGTGGGTTCGCTGGCGGAGTGCCTGCGCAAAGGCGCACTCTCCATTCTCACCTGGATACTGATCGGACGCTGTGTGCGGAGATTTCACGACCTCGGCGTTTGTCACGCGGATCTGAATGCGCACAATGTCCTGTTGAGCGAAGAGACCGTGTACCTGATCGATTTCGACCGCTGCGAGCTGCGCAAAGCAGCCGGCTTCTGGCGCGACGAGAACCTGGTGCGCCTGCGCCGGTCGCTCGAGAAGACCACCTACGCCCTGCCGCGCGATCGGTTTACGGAAGCGGATTGGCACGGCCTGCTCGACGGCTACCGCCAGTTCTCCGGCGAACAGCCGCTGACCCAGTCCTGACTGCACCCGTTTGCGTTACCTCTACAGTCTGCTCACCTACATTGCGGCACCGCTGTTCAGCGTGGTGCTGTTGTTTCGTGGGTTGGGAGACCGCACCTATTGGCACAATTTCCGCGAGCGCTTCGGATTCGGCGCGACGCCACCGGCGCCGTGCATCTGGGTGCATGCGGTGTCGGTTGGCGAAGTGCAGGCGTCCGCCGCGCTGGTCAACACGCTGCGTGAGCGTTATCCGGACATTCCGATTGTCGTTACGACTTTCACACCGACGGGCGCCGGGCGTGCGCGCGCCCTCTTCAAAGACCGGGCGCAGGTGCGCTACCTCCCCTTCGATCTGCCGGGCGCCGTGAGGCGCTTCTTCAAGCGCATCCAGCCGCGAATCGCGGTGATTCTCGAGACCGAGTTGTGGCCGAATCTCTATTACCAGTGTGGCCGCCGCCGTGTGCCGCTCGTGTTGGCGAGCGCACGCCTGTCAGCCCGCTCCGTCGACCGCTATCGACGCCTGGGCGCTCTTTTCAGGGAGACTCTCGCGCAGGGTGTTGTCATCGCCGCGCAGGGTGAAGCTGACGCAAATCGCTTCCGCGCACTGGGCTCCGATCCCGGCAACACTCATGTGACCGGCAATCTGAAATTCGACTTCTCGGTCCCCGCCGATATCACGGAACGGGCGCGCGCCCTGCGCGCTTACTACGCGGGCAGCCGGCCGGTGTGGGTCGCCGGCAGCACGCACGGCGGTGGTGAGGAAGAGGCGCTCATCGAGGCGCAGAAACTCGTCCGCGCCCGACAGCCGGGCGCCCTGCTGGTCATGGCACCCCGGCACCCCAACCGGTTTGGAGAGGTCGCGGCGCAGTTGGTGAGCCGGGGCGTGCGCTTCGTGCGCCGCTCGCAAGTGCCTGCCGCTGGCGCGATCGGTGAAGCGGAAATCCTCTTACTCGACTCCCTCGGCGAGTTGCTCGACTTCTACGCGGCCGGCGATGTTGCATTCGTGGGCGGCAGTCTCGTGCCCATTGGCGGACACAACCTGCTCGAGCCGGCGGCGCTGGGTCTGCCGATACTGACCGGTCCCAACACTTCCAACAGCGCGGATGTAGCACGCCTGCTCATCGAGCGCGGCGCCGCAGAAGTAGTGAAGAATCCGCAGGAGCTCGCCGACACAGTTATCGCGCTGCTGGCGGATCCAGCCGCCCGCGCTCGCATGGGCGCACAGGGGCGCGCAGTCGTGGATGCCAACAAAGGCGCTCTGCAGAAGCTCCTGGGACTCGTCGTACCGCTGATCGACGGCTGAGTCGCGGGGCCCGGACGCCGGCCCAGGCATCCCGTCCCTTCTAACAGCCTCCTACGGCGTGCGCGGCTGCCGACCCGCCGGCTGCGGGGTTCCGGGTGGCGGCAACACCGATTTTGGAGTAATCGGCGCGGTCGTCGAAGCCGGTGGCAACTGCGGTGTCAGGCTTTCGGGGGTCTCCACCGGGGGTGACGTTGGCGCCGACACACCCAACCAGCCGTTGATCTGAGCCAACTGCGCACGGTCGAGGTTGCCAGCGGCGAGTCGCAACTGGATGAGGCTCACGATGAAGTCATAGCGGCTTCCGGAATAGTCCGTCTGCCCCTGCACGAGAGTACGGCGCGCGTTGAGGACGTCCACTGCGGTCCGTGTGCCCACTTCGTAGCCCGCCTCGGTGGCGGTCAAGGCTGTCTGGTCGGATTCGAGCGCCTGCCGGAGCGCCTGCACGCGGGCGATTCCGCTGATAACTCCGAGGTAGGCGTCGCGCGCCTGACGCTCCGTCGCGCGCGAGGACTGCACGACCTGCTCCTTGGCGGCAATCCAAAGGTACTGACTCTGACGCACTTTCGATTGCGTCATCCCACCGCTGAAAATAGGGATGCTGAGCTGGAGAGAGATCGATCGATCGTTGATCCGGCTGCCGAAATTGTCTACTGCGTGGCCGCTGTAGATGTAGTTGCCGTCCTGGTTGGTATAAGAGCGGCCGCCTACCAGGTCGAGCGTGGGCAGATGGCCTCCGAAGGCAACTTTCACATTGTCGCGAGCGATGTCAGCGGCCAGACGGCTCGACACCAGCGATAGATTCTGGTCGAGCGAGATGTTGACCCAACGCTCCTCGTCGGAAGGCTCGGGCATGTTGAGTGGCATGTCGGTGCCGGGCTTGGAGAGCGAATCGTACTTCTCGCCGGTGATCTCCTGTAGTTGATCCTCCGAGGTAGCCAGCGTGCGTTTCGCGGCGATGACGGCAGCGGATGCCGTATCGCGCGCCGCCTTCGCTTCCTGCACGTCCGTGATGGCGATGAGACCGACGTCGTACCGCTTATCCGCCTGGTCGAGCTGGTGCGCGATCGCCTGCAGCGACGCCTGCTGGGCTTCCAGGTTGTCCTGGGCCGCCAAGACGTTGAAGTAGGCCTGCGAGACGCGAAAGATCAGGCTCTGCTCGGCGGCGGCGTAAGTCGCCTCGGCCTGGGCCACTTGGCTGTTCGATTCCTTGAGCGTCACCCAGTTCTGCCACGAGAACAGGTTCTGACGCAGGTTGAGCGCCCACTGTTTCTCAGTGGTGCCAGCCGTATAGGGGAGCGGCGCCACGTACAACTGGCCGGTGGGAGTGACTTGGAGCTGATCCTGGTTGCCGCCGTTGTGGTCGCGAGTGTAGGCCGCGGTGCCCGAGATCTGGGGCAGCAGCGCCGCCAGGGCCTGCGGGCGCGACTCGCGCGAAGCCAGCCGATTCGCATCGGCAGCCCGCAGCTGCGGGTCGTTTCGCAGAGCGTCCTCGTAGACTCCCACCAGATCCTTGGCGGTCGTGTTGCCGGCGAGCATGAGTCCCAGAATCCCGAGGCTCAAGCCGCGCGCGAGTTGCTGGCTCCGCCCACGAGGCGGACGCGGCAGCCCGCCTGATTCGCTCGTCCCCCCCGGGACCGGCTCAACATGGTTCATTCTATTCCCTTCACATTCAACGCGTTATAGACGAGCCCAGGCGCCGTGCAACGCTCACCCGGGCGCGGTGACACCGCCGGAGCCTGTGAGCCAGGCTCCGGCCACTGCGCGGTTGGAGGCCGGATCCGCCTCTAGGGTTGGAACCTGAGGACGACTAGAACCTGAACTCCGGTAAACGTTGCGCGTTCACCAGCGGGTCGATGACCGTCTCGAACAGACTTCCGTACGACCAGCTCCCCTCGCCCGTACGACGGATGACGCGAGCATCCATGACGGACCCTTCACCAGTGACCACGAACAGCCTGCCGCCGATTTCGAGCTGCCGCTCGAAGCGCTCGTCGTAAATCGGCAGGGAGCCTGTGATAGCGATTGCATCGTAACGGGCACCCGTGTCGAGCTGCATGGCGTCGGCCGTCACGACCTCGACGTCGCGCATTCCGAGGGCGTCCAGGTTCCGGCGCGCCATCTCGGCCAACGCAGGAAAAATCTCCAGCGAGCGTACGCGCGCGGCCGCTGTGCGGAGACACGCAGTAATGAAGCCGGATCCTGCTCCGATTTCGAGCACGCTCTCCTTACCGGTGAGCTCAAGGGCCTGCAACAGACGTCCGGCAACACTAGGGCGCAACATGTGCTGACCATGGGGCAGCGGGATCTCCGCGTCCGCGTAGGCGCGGAAGCGCTGCTGTTCCGGCGCGAATTGTTCGCGCGGAACCTTCCGGAAAATATTCAGCACGCGCTCGTCAAGCACGTCCCAGGCGCGTACCTGCTGCTCGATCATCTGTTCGCGGGATTCGGCCGTCAGCATCGTCGTAGCACTCCGAATTGGACTTATTGCATCTCGTTGAAAACGCCTGAGACGTTAAGGGTTTTCCGGCGGCCTGCCAAGCAGCGTTGCGACGAGATATGGTCAATTGCAGGCAGAGCGACGTGGCGGCTCAGTTATGCTGTACGGGCATCGCGTCCGAGACAACAAAATGAATTACAGTGGTCTCGGGTTGCGCCCCATAAGCTGAAGGCTTAAGAACTAGATGTCGATCGTCGGGCTGTTGTGCCTCCTCTTAGCGCTCGTCGCCACGCTGCTTTTTGTGCTCTATTGGCTGCAGCGGCGCGAGTTGGCCAGCGTTGGTGACCTTTCGCAGCAGTTGCAGCGAATCGCCATCGGCGGCCGGCTGGAGGGACGTCTCGAACTACCGACCGACAGGGCCGAAATCTCGGCGCTGGTTACCGCTGTCAATCACCTGTTGACCCGAGCAACTTCACCCAGCGAGCGTGATGGTGCGCGCGCCTCGCCCAAGATGTTCGCTGACCTCGGCGACCGCATCCACGAGGCGGTGCTGGTCCACCGCGATGTCATTCTGTATGCCAACCGTCAGTTCGCGAGCTTCGTCGGTGTCGACCGGATCGAACTCGTCGGCCGGCGCCTGGGCGATCTCGTTCCGCCGGAATATGCCGAGCTGGTGAATGAGAACATCCGGCGGCGTTTGGCCGGGGAAGAAGCCGCCGCGCGCTACGAGATCGAGATGATCGGACTGCAGGGCCAGGTGAGCCGGCTCGAAATCACCTCCGGGCTCGTCGACTACGAAGGTGCGGATGCGCTGCTGATCACCGGCGTTGAAATCATTCCGACACAAACCGTGCGGGCCCTGAAGCTGGAGACGCGCACCGAGCCTTCGCCACATCTGCTGGCACTCAACTCACTCGCCGAAGCCATCATCACGACCGATGCGGAAGGCCGCATCACCTACATGAATCGCGCGGCCGAGCTCCTGTCCGGCGGCGTTGCGGAACAGGTGGCCGGCAAGCCTCTCGAAGATGTCATCGGCCTCGTCGATGAGACCGACCGGCGCCTGCTGGCCGACCCGGTGAAACAGGCCTTGACCAGCGGCGCCCCGGTGAACCTGAGCCGCCGTGCCCTGTTGGTTTCGCGCGCCAACGGCAGCGAGCGCTCCATCGAATTGTCAGCTTCGCCGATCCGCAACGAGGCGACGGAGCTGGTCGGTGCCGTGGTGCTGCTCCACGATGTCACGGAGTTGCGCGGGCTCGCCCGCCAGATGTCCTACCAGGCGACGCATGACGCGCTCACCGGCCTGGTGAACCGCCGCGAGTTCGAGCGGCGCCTCGAGGAATCGATCGAGAGCGGTCACCGCGGTGACGGACAACACGTGCTGTGTTATCTCGACCTCGACCGCTTCAAGGTCGTGAATGACACCAGCGGCCATCTCGCGGGCGACAGCATGTTGCGCGAGGTGGCGAAAGTCCTGCGCGATGCCGTCCGCGACAGCGACACGGTCGGGCGCCTGGGCGGCGACGAGTTCGGCATGCTCCTCATGGGGTGTCCGCTCGAGAAAGCCCGTCAGATCGCGGACGACGTCTGTCGCGCCGTCGGCGATTACCGTTTCGTCTGGAAGGACAAGATATTCAACATCGGGGTCTCGATCGGCCTCGTCGAGATTTCCCGCGAGAGCGGTGCTCTGGAGGAGTTGCTGGCCGCCGCCGACTCCGCCTGTTATGTCGCGAAGAAACAGGGCTCGGGCCGCGTCGTCGTCTATTCGGCGCGCGACGAGGCGCTGGCGCGCCACACCGGCGAGATCCAGTGGCTGCAGCGGCTGCAGAGCGCGCTCAAAGACAACAGATTCCAGCTCTACCACCAACCGATCGTCCCGGCCTACGGCGTGGACGGCGGCGGGCCCGCCATGGAAGTGCTCGTTCGCCTGCAGGACGAGGCGGGTCACGAAGTGCCGCCGTCAGAATTCGTGAAGGCCGCGGAGCGTTACCGGCTGATGGGGCTCGTCGATCGCTGGGTCGTGCAGACCACGCTCGCCGCGCTCGGGCGTGGCGCGATTCCCGTCCCCTCGAACCGCAGTGTGGCGATCAACATTTCCGGGCAAACCCTGAGCGACGTGCAGTTCCTCGAGTTCGTCGTGGAGTGCCTGGACAGCACGGGCGTCAATCCGCAGCAGGTCTGCTTCGAGATCACCGAGAGCGCGGTGGTGGCCAACCTCGATCATGCGCGCCGCTTCGTGGGCGTGTTGCATGGCATGGGCTGCCAGTTTGCGCTCGACGATTTCGGCTCCGGGGTGGGCTCGTTCTCCAACCTCAAGAACCTGCCCATGGACTATCTGAAAATCGATGGCTCGTTCATGCGCAACCTGGAGAAGGACTCGGTGAACCAGGCCATGGTCACCGCAATGATCAAGCTCGCCCGCACCCTGAACTTCAAAGTCATTGCCGAGCAGATCGAGGACATCGCTACGCTCGATACGGCGCGTCGCATGGGCGTCGATTACGTACAGGGGTATGCGGTGGGCAGACCGCAGCTGCTGTCGCTAGCGGCTTGAGTGTCGGCGCGGGGCCGCTAGTCGCGTCCCGCACAGCGGCCGGCTAACGCCGGAGCGTGTACTCCGCCCCGCAATAGGGGCACTTCGCCCAGCCAGTGGTCTCGACCGGCAGGTACACCCGCGGATGAGAATTCCACAGATACATCTGCGGCATCGGGCAGGACAGCGGGAGGTCCTCGGCCGTGACTTCGTACTGGTTCTGCGCGTTCGGCTGAATGAGCGGCTGGGTCGTCGCGGCCATGAGAAAACTTTCGGAGCGGTTTAGGGATAGCGCCGATTATACGCCCATCGCCTCGTTCCATATGTGAGTCACCGCGGCCCGCTCGACCACGAATTCGGTGTCCGGAACGATCGCCGCGGCACCGGCGAGTGAGAGGTGATGGGACCGCCCCCGAAATGCCCTGTAAGCCGCCGTGAGCACATCGACGGTCGCCTGCGGCACCAAGTCGGCCGACGCGACGGACTCGAGCTGCCGAATGGTGTCCGAGAAAAGAACCACGGGCGGGTAGTCTTTCGCCCACAGGAGCGCCCAGTACTGCGCCAGGAACTCGATATCGGCGACGCCCCCGGCGTCCTGCTTGATATCGAAACGGCCCGCAGTGCCCTTCGAGAGCTCCTTGCGCATGCGTTCGCGCATGTTGCGCACCTCGGTGCGGAGGGTCTCGCGCTTTACGTAATTAGCCAGCACGTCCAAGCGAACGCTCTCGAAGTCCGCGCGCAGTACTGACGCCCCGGCTACGGCGCGTGCGTGCAGCAGTGCTTGGTGTTCCCAGGTCCACGCCTCGCGCTGCTGATACTCGGCGAAGGCACCGATGCTGGTGACGAGCAGACCGCCCTTACCGCTCGGCCGCAGCCTCACATCGACTTCGTAGAGGCGGCCGGCGGCGGAATGCATCGTCAGGAGGTGCATGATCCGCTGCGCGAGGCGTACGAAGAAAAGCTGGTTGTCGATAGGCGGCGCCGCCCCAGGCCGCTCGGTCTCCTGTCGCTCGCCGCGCGAGTCATGCAGGAACACGAGATCGAGATCCGACGAATAGCCCAGCTCCATTCCGCCGAGCTTGCCGTAACCCACCACGCAGATGCTGACAGGCCTGCGGCTGGCGCTCTCACCGCACATCGGCACACCGAACTGCGCGGCGATCTGCCGCCAACCGAGCTCAACCGCGTGCTCTATAATGATCTCCGCGATCTCGGTGAGCCGGTCGCTCACACGCATCACCGGAATCCGTCCGGTGAGATCGGCCACCGCCACCCGGAATATGGCAACGCGTTGGAAATGGCGCAACGCTTCGACCTGGCGCTCGGGGTCGTCGTCAGTCAGTTGCTCGAGTCGCGAGCGCGCCTCGTCTTCGAGACTCGCGCGAGTGGGCAACTCCACCAGGCGCTCGTCAACGAGCTCGTCGAGAAGCACCGGGTTGGCCGCAATCTGTTGAGTCAGGAAGTCGCCGTGTCCGCACAACTCGACGAGCCGCTCGCGCGCGGCGGCGTTCTCGTGCAGTAGCGCGAAATAGGTGGACCGTTGACCGATGGCTTCGATGATCCGGAGCACGCGCCGTAACACTTGAAGTTGTGTCTCGGCAGCGGGCGACCCGGTCGGCGTCGCGCCATCCGCTGGTACGCCAACCATCGCTGCGACGGCCGACGAGCCGTCACGCGGCGCGGGCGCAGGCCCCGCAGGGCTGGCCAGGGCAACGTCAGCCAGCAAGGGTGGCAACAACGCCTGTAGTCTTTTGCGCCCGGGTTCATCCAACTTGCGAACGAGCGCGGAGGAGCGCAGCTCCAGCAGCAGACGCGCCGCCGCGTCGCTCGCGGCGAAACCCGCTCGGGCCAGCGATTCGGCAAGCGCCGCGGTTTCGGCCTGAGAATCCCAGAATCGCCCGAGATCGATCCTGACGGCGCCACTGTCGCGCTCCGTGTTACCGAACACGACGAGGCGAAAGTGACGGCTCACGATCTCGCGATACCGATTCAACTCGGCGACCAGGGCCGTCCAGGCGGGCGCCCCCATTGCGAGTGCAATGCGCTCGCGCGCGAGCGAACCGTCCGGCAACCGGTGAACTTGCGCGTCACCGATCATCTGCAGACGGTTTTCCAGGCGCCGCAGAAACACATACGCCGCGCGTAATTCAGCCGCCATCCCCGGCGGCAGGCGTTTCCACGTGCCGAGCAGTGCCAGCGCAGCTAACAATGACGGCGTCTGCAGGCGCCGGTCCTGCCCGCCGCGGATGATCTGGAAGGCCTGCACGATGAACTCAATCTCGCGGATGCCGCCCGGACCCAACTTGACATGGTCCGCGAGCTCGCGTCGCTCGACTTCGCGTTCGATCAACGCCTTCATTTCACGCAGGCTCTCGAACACTCCGTAGTCGAGATAGCGGCGATAGACAAAGGGGCGCACGGCGGAGGCATAGAGGTCGGCGTAAGCTTCCGGGGCCGTGACCGCGCGCGCCTTCACGTAGGCATAACGCTCCCATTCGCGTCCGTGACGGGGAAGATAGTCCTCGAACGAGGCGAAACTCGCCACCAACGGGCCGCTGTCCCCGAAAGGGCGCAGGCGCAGATCGACACGCAACACCGCTCCCTCATGGGTCGGCGCTTCCAACAGTCGAATCACCGCCTGCGCGAGGCGCGTAAAGAACTCCTCGTTCGCGATGCTACGCGCGCCATCGGTTTCGCCATGCTCGGGAAACAACAGTACCAGGTCGACGTCAGACGAGAAATTCAACTCCCCGCCGCCCAACTTACCCATCGCCAGAACGACGAGCGGCTGTACTGCGCCGTCAGCCGAACGCGGCTCACCATAGCGGGTGACGAGACTATGCCGTGCATAGTGCACCGCCACGTTGATCGCCGCGTCCGCGAAAGCGGTTAGGTCGCTCAAGGTTTCGGGGAGCTCAGCCCACCCGGCAAGGTCTCGCCACGCGATTCGTACCATTTCGTGACGACGCCAACGCCGCAACTCGGAGAGTGCCTCCGTCTCGGGTAGGTTTAATAGCGTCGGGGCACGTGTAGCAAATTCGGCGGGTGCGAGCGTCCGTTGCAGGTCCGCCCGCTCGATAAGGGAGGCGAGCAACATCCCGTCCCGCGCGCAAGACTGCGCGACAAAGTCGCTCCCGGCAAATACTAACGGCAGGGACTCGCGTACGGCCGCGGGTGCGGACTCGAGAGCTGCAGTAGCGGACGCATTTGCCTGCAGCGCGTCCGTCGCGCGCTGCAGTGAGGCAGTCAGCTCACCGCTTCCGATAAACCCGGGGAGCAACGCGCCCGCCGTCAGTTCCAGACATTGCCGCCAAGATCATGGAAGGACGAATTATCGAGGCGGCGACTGATACCCTTGAACCTCGAGGACGAAGCGTAGACCTGCGCGCCTTCGGAGGCATCGATGGACGCGGAATCGCCTTCTATCTGGCTGTTGTCGATGTGCACGTTCGCGTGCCGGGCTGAGACGCCAACGCCTTTCGCGGTAATGTGGCTGTTGGTGATGTGAATTTCACAGCCGTCCTCGGCCGCCACCGCATCGCCGTCGAACTCCAGATTCCGATTGTCGATCTGCAGAAGGCGATCGCCCTGGCAGATGATGGGGTCATGTCGGCGTTCGATCGCCGAGCTCGTCGTCGACGAGCGCTCACGTTCGGTTCGGGCGGCTACTGGGGCACTCTTGGAGGCGGCCTTGATGGCATAGCCCGGGCCGGACTCGAGCACACGGCCGCCGGGAGTGATCGAGGCGACATCGCTGTTGGGATTCGGTACTTCCGAGCGGGGAGCAGGGTCGGCGCGAAAGCCAGTACGCGGCGCCGACGTCGCGGCAGCGTCCTGATCAGCGGCCGACTCTTGCTGGCTGCGAGACATCGTGTTGTTGGCGGATGCCGAGGCAGCGGATGCGGCAGCTGGCGCGCTCGCTCCCGGCGAACCCGCTTGCGACGAATCTGAAGTGGCTGAAGCCTCGCCTCCGGCAGGCGCGGCTGGCATGGTCGCCGCACCTGCAGGCGTGCCCGCCGTTGACACAGGGGCGCCGGGAGGACCGGCGATAACCTGATCGGCGCGGACGGTGCGCAAGTCACCAGTCTCTTTGATTCGCACGGTGAATGTGTTCGTCGCAGGATCGACTGCGACGATCTCCACGCGGTCATTGCGCTCCAGCGCCGC
>DATBCZ010000332.1:0-7255 GCA_036270175.1 Steroidobacteraceae bacterium
CGTGGCGCCAGCGACACGACGACGACCGTCCGTTGGCTGCAGGGCCCGCGCGCCTACATCGATCTTCGGCAGCCCGCACCCATACCTGACTTCTCGCACGCACGAGGTCTCGAAGACCTGACATACGACGACTGTGCGTGGCTGGCACGCCAGGAGGGCTTCGCCGGTTATCTGAGCTTCGACGGAATGCATTTCGAGTGGATCCGGGAGATCGACTTTCAGCCACCCTCCCCCAGCGCCGATGCCGGCTCGCTGCTGTGGGAAGGCGACGTGTTAATCGAAACCGGCCGCGACGCGGACTACATCGAGCACTGGCACCGCGACCCCTCGATTCCGACCACGCCCACCCGTATCGTTGACCTGCAAGGTGCTGCGCAGAAAGTCCGGTCGACGTTGCTGCGAGTGGGTCCGCATTTCATGTTCGCGCGCGCCCGCGCCACGAGTTTGAAACAGGGCTACGGCTCGCTGGCGGAATATGTCGCGGCCGCGCCCGACCTGGCGCACGCGCGCGAGTTGATCGATTGTGAAATCTCTTTCGGCCGGGTGGATGAAGCGGGCCTGCGAATCACCGCTTCGACCCTCCCCTACAGAATCGGTGCTCTCATGGAGTTGGAATAATGGGACTCGATCCCGGCAAGCTTCCCGTCGTGGATGTCAGCGCATTGTTCGGCGACGATCCAGACGCCATTGCAGCTACTGCCGCTGAAATGGGCAAAGCCGCACGAGCGTTCGGCTTTCTATACGTGACCGGCCATCAGCAACCCCCGGCGTTGTTCGACGGAGTACTGGCGGCCGCGAAACGTTTCTTCGCGCAATCTGCCGACGAGAAGATGCGCGTTTACATCGGCAACTCCCGCAATCACCGCGGCTATGTGCCGGAGGGTGAGGAGGTATTCGCAGGAGGCGCCAAGGACGCGAAGGAAGCTTACGACAGCTCCCGAGACCTGCCCGCTGACGACCCGGATTATCTGGCCGGCAACCCTCTGCTCGGTCCCAACCAATGGCCCGATCTGCCGGGATTCAAGGCCGCGGTGAGCGACTACTATCGCGCGACGTTCGAGCTGGGTCGCGTGTTACTGAGAGGATTTGCCCTCGCGCTGGGAGAAGCTCCCGACCTGTTCGCGCCCTTCCTGACACGGCCACCGAGTCAGTTGCGGCTCATACACTATCCGTACGACAACAATGCGTCCGACCGGCCCGGCCTGGGAGCCCACACCGACTACGAATTCTTCACCATGCTGCGCTCGACCGCGCCGGGTCTCGAAGTGATGAACGAGGCGGGTGCGTGGATCGACGCTCCACCGCTTCCGAACGCCTACGCAGTGAACATCGGCGACATGCTGGAGCTCTGGACGAACGGCGAATTCGTCGCGACGTCACATCGCGTCCGCAAGGTGCGCGAGGAGCGCTATTCATTCCCGCTTTTCTTTGCGGTCGATTACAACACGCGCATCGCGCCGATGCCGCGCCTGCTGCGCCCCGGAGGCCCGATCCGCACACCGCTCATTGCTGGTGAGCACCTGTTCGCTCAAACGGCGCAAACCTTCACCTATCTGCGCAAGCGCCTGGAGACCGGCGAGTTGGTCCTACCGGAGTCGTCGCTGGCACTGTCCTCTTTCGGGCAGCAGGCGAAACTCGGCGCGGTCCAGGAGACGTAGCTAAGGAGCCCGTCTGGGCAATGCTCGCTCCTAGACCAGCGCTGCGGAACGACCCATGCCGAAATGGCGGTCCGCGATGAGACAAAGGATTTCAAACATCAGCGTCGCGCCCACCAGGGCCGTGTTGCCTGTTTGGTCATAAGGCGGCGCCACCTCCACCACGTCACCGCCGATGAGGTTCAGTCCGCGCAACCCGCGCAGGAGCCGCTGCCCCTCCAACGTCGTGATGCCACCGATCTCGGGCGTCCCCGTACCGGGCGCATAGACGGGATCGAGCCCGTCCACATCGAACGAGATGTACGTCGGCCCATCGCCGACAACCTCGCGAGCCTCCTCGATGACGCGCTCGACACCGAGCGAAGCGAACTCCTCGATGAACACTACTCGCATACCCATCGCGCGGGAGAACTCGATTCCCTCCATGAAGTTCTGGCCGCCACGGATACCGATCTGGATGGTCCGCCGCGGATCGAGCAGCCCCGCCTCGACGGCGAGCCGAAAGGGTGCTCCATGGTGGAATTTGGATCCCGCAAACTCGCCCCAGGTATCGGTATGCGCGTCGATGTGTACCATTCCGATCGGTGCGGAGGCGGCGAGCGCTCTGAAGATGGGATAGGTGATCGAGTGATCGCCGCCCGCCGTGACGGGCCGTATACCGGCCGCGTGCACCTTGCGGTAGAACGCCTCGATTTCCTCAACCTGCTTCGGCAGATCGAAGCGGTTCGAAAACCGGACATCGCCCAGATCAGCGATGCGACACAGATCGTAGGGATTCAGCTCGAGACCGAGATTGAACGCCCGCATGAGACTCGAGGCGTTGCGGATCTCACGCGGGCCATGCCGCGCTCCCGGCCGGTTCGTGACGCCGAGATCGGTCGGGACGCCAATGAGCCCGATATCGACTTCAGCGAGGCTCCGCGCCAGCGGCGCACGCATGAAGGTTGCTATCTCCGCATAGCGCGGCTCCTTCATCGGATCGTATTCGCCGCCGCCGACGATATCGGGACGAATGTAGCTCTTCTCGCCCATTGTTTCATTATCCTTTGACCACACTCTATCGGACAGGCCTTCTTTGCGGCCACACGGATGCACATGAAATTTAGATTAAACGCCGTTCTGGTGTTCCTGACCACGGCTGTTACCACGCAGCTTGCCTTGGCCGGGGGCGGCATGCGCCCCGAAGTCGCCGAGCACGGCATGGTCGCGAGCGTTCACGAGCTGGCCTCCCGCGCCGGCGTGGAAATCATGCAGGCGGGAGGTAACGCCATCGACGCGGCGGTCGCGACGGCGTTCGCCCTGGCGGTGGTGCACCCGGCGGCAGGAAACCTCGGCGGCGGCGGATTCATGCTCATCCGCATGAAAGACGGCGCGACGCATTTTCTCGATTTCCGCGAGAAGGCCCCCGCCAAGGCGACGGCGACCATGTACCAGGACGCGCAGGGAAACGTCATTCCCAACCTGAGTGTCATCGGCTACAAGGCGGTCGGCGTCCCTGGCTCGGTGAAGGGACTCGTCTACGCCGAGGAACACTTCGGCAAGCTGGGACTGAAGCGGGTAATCGCTCCCGCCATCCGCCTGGCGCGCGACGGTTATGCACTGAGTTGGAACAACGCCCGCATGATGACCGAGGACAAGGCGATGGCGGCCTTCCCCGACACCAGGCGGATCTTTCAGAACGACGGCAAGGGCTGGCACCAGAACGACATCTTCAAACAGCCGGAACTGGCCCGTACCCTCGAGCGGATTGCCGCCGCACCCGATGACTTCTACACCGGCAAGATGGCCCACGAGCTCGCCGACTTCATGCAGAAAGGCGGCGGCCTCATCACCGCCGAGGACCTCGCCCACTACGAAGTGAAGGACCGCACTCCGGTACGCGGCACGTATCGCGGACTGGAAGTCATCAGCGCGCCGCCGCCGTCATCGGGCGGCATCGCGCTGCTGGAGGTACTCAACATTCTCGAGGGCTACGATCTCGGCAAGGCGGGGCTCGATTCGGCGGAGTCCATCCATCTCATCTCCGAGGCCTACCGGCGCGCGTTCTACGATCGCGCGCAGTTTCTCGGCGACCCGGAGTTCAACGACGTCCCGGTGCTGCAACTCACCGACAAGAGTTATGCCGTCGCGTGGCGCAGCTCGATCCAACCCCTGCAGGCAACTAGCTCGCGAACCTTACAGCGTCCGCCGACTTCGACCGCCCTCGCTCGATATGTCGCCGCGCACCCGGTCGTCGCGCCCGTGAAAGAGAGCACTCAGACCACGCACTTTTCCGTGGTCGATGCCGACGGCGACGCCGTTGCCGTGACCACGACACTCAATGCTTACTGGGGCTCGCGGGTCACGGTCGGCTCGCTCGGTTTCCTCCTCAATGACGAGATGGACGATTTCTCCTCCAAGCCGGGCGCGCCCAACATGTTCGGCCTGATCCAGGGCGACGCGAACGCGGTGGGACCCAACAAGCGGCCGCTGTCGGCCATGACCCCCACCATCGTGTTGAAGGAAGGCAAGCTCTGGCTGGTCCTGGGAACCCCCGGTGGACCGACCATTATCACCACGGTCGCCAACATCCTGACCGGGGTGGCGGACTTCGGTCTCGACATCCAACAGGCCGTGAACGCCCCGCGCTTCCACGAGCAATGGCTGCCCGACCGCATCATGTTGGAGCGCGATCGCTTCTCGCCCGACACCGTCGCCCTGCTGAAGGAGCGCGGCAACGACATCAGCTACGGTGGCATCGGCGACGGCGAGTGTATCGAGATCGACCTCGGCAGCGGGCGTCGCCTCGGTGCCAGCGACGCCCGCAACGAAACCGGCAAGGCGGTCGGCTACTGAGCGACCGCGGCAGCAGCTAGTGTTGCCACAAGATATACGGCGTTTCCAACGGAACCGCGACGCCCGCGTGACTCGGCACGACGCGGGCCGTGTAGTCCCTTGCCGGACGACTCGCGGGAACCTGTGCGCCGTAGGCCCACGCGTGGCCGGTGCCCACCAACTGTTGTAACGGCCGCATTTCCTGCCGCAGGGGCGGCTCACCACCGGCATACAGCTCGACCCGGACCGCTTCGGGCGCAAGACCGTTGAGATAGACCTGCGCGTCGAAGCTGTGCTGACCGCCGGCGGTGCTCACCTTGATCTCGCCGAAGCGGACCGATGACCCTTTCTCTTCTATTTCACGGCGCCAACGGGCGATCTGATCCCCCAGGGCGCCTTTGTTGGCGGACCGCTCGGCGTAACCCTTCGCGGCGGGAAGATAGAACTTCTCGGTGTATTCGCGAACGGTGCGGCTCGTGGAGAACTGCCCTGTGAGTTGCGACATGCTGGCACGCACCCGGTCGACCCAGGCCAGCGGAACACCCTGGCCATCGCGAGTGTAGAACTGCGGGATCACCTCGCTCTCGAGGAGTTGGTAAAGCGCCTCGGCTTCCGCCGCATCCCACTGCGGATCGTCCCCATGCTCGCGACCGTCACCCAACGCCCAACCCACTTCCGGCGTATACGCTTCCGCCCACCAGCCATCCAACTCCGACAGATTGATACCGCCATTGACGAGCACCTTCATGCCGCTCGTTCCGCTGGCCTCCCACGGCCGACGTGGCGTATTGAGCCAGACGTCGGCACCCTGCACCAGGCGCTCGGTCAGCAGCATGTCGTAATCGCTCAGGAAAATGACATGCCGCCGTGCTTCGGTATTTCGTATGAACTGGATCCACTGGCGGATCAACGCCTGCCCGGGCTCGTCCGCGGGATGCGCCTTGCCGGCCATGATGAGTTGCACGGGGCGCTGAGTGTTGGTCAGTATCCGCAACAGCCGCTGCGGATCGTGCAGCAGCAGGTTCGGCCGCTTATAAGTTGCGAAGCGGCGCGCGAACGCAATCGTCAGGACATCCGGATCAAACATCCGGCGCGCATTCGCCGCCTCGGCCGGTGCGGCGCCCGAGGCGACCAGCTCGCGCGATATCCGCTCGCGTGCATATTCGATGAGCTCCTTACGCGCGGCGCTGCGAAACTTCCACAGCTCCACGGGCTCCACGGCGCCCAGCTGCGCATCATGCGAAGTCGAATTTCCCAACCACCTATCCGGACCGACAGCCTTGGCCCAGAGCGCATCCGCGCCTGCCCCGACCCATGTTGGCGTATGCACGCCGTTCGTTACATAACCAACGGGCACCTCTTCCGTCGGCCAGCGGGGAAACAGCGACTGAAACAGGCTGCGGCTCACCACCCCGTGAAGACGGCTGACGGCGTTCACGGCGGCGCTGCCCCGTATCGCCAGGTACGCCATATTGAAGCTCTCGGTCGGATCGTGCGGGTTTTGCCGGCCCAAACCCAACAGCTCATCACTCGAGATGCCCAACGACGTGCGGGCATATTCCCCGAGCAGGCTCTCGATGAGATCCGGAGCGAAGCGATCGAAACCGGCGGCCACCGCCGTGTGGGTCGTGAAGAGATTTCCGGCGCAGGTTGCGGCTAGCGCCGCATGGAACGGCAGCCCGCTCACGGCCATGAAGCTGCGCGCGCGTTCCAACACCGCAAACGCCGCGTGTCCCTCGTTGAGATGGCAGACTTCCGGCTCGATCCCGAGAGCTGCGAGCAGCCGCCACCCGCCGATACCGAGCACGAGCTCCTGCATGAGACGCAGATAGGAGCCGCCGCCATAGAGCTCACTAGTGATGCCGCGATATGCGGGGTAGTTGGCAACATCGTTACTGTCGAGCAGGTAGAGCTTCACCCGCCCCACCTGCACCTGCCACGCGCGCAGCCAGATCGAGTGACCCGGCAGATTCAGCTGCAGGCGCAGCCAGTCGCCGTTAGGTCCCCGCAGCGGCACGATGGGCAATTGCCCCGGATCGTTATACGGGTACATGGCCTGCTGCCCGCCGTTCGCATCGATCACCTGGCGGAAGTAGCCTTGACTGTAGAGGAGACTCACTCCGGTGACCGGCACGCCCAGGTCACTCGCGGCCTTCAGCTGGTCCCCCGCCACGTTGCCCAAGCCACCCGAGTAAATAGGCAGCGCCTCGCTCAACATGAACTCCATGCTGAAGTACGCGATGTGCTTGAGCGGGGACTGCGGATGCGCCTGCTGAAACCAGGCCGGCTTCGCCAGCGCCTCCCGCTTGGCCTTCTCGATCTGGTCCACCCGCCCGCGAAACTCGGGATCGGCGAGCAGCTTCTCGATGTGATCGCGCGAGGCGGTGCGCAACACTGCCCAGGGATTGTGCGTGAGGTCCCACAGGACCGGATCGAGAGCCCGCCAGACCTGTTCGCTGGAGTGATTCCAGGAGGCGCGCAGATCCAATGCCAACCCGGCCAGTTCCCGGAACCCCTCGACGTCATGCGGGAGCGCTCGGAAGAGTCCCCGGCTCGCTTCGGTCTGATCACTCATTATGGGCTGTCACTCCATGAGGTGCGGTGGTACAAGAGGCGAAATTCGAGGCAGGCTATCCTGCACTACAATTGTTGCGGATGAATTGAATAAGGATGCGGGGACTATGGCCAACGAAACCTTTCCGATCGACCTGGGTAAACTGCAGCCCCTCAAGCTCGACCCTACCGTCTCCACGCTGAGCGACGCCCAGAAAGCGACGCTCAAGCAG
>DATBCZ010000333.1:0-10682 GCA_036270175.1 Steroidobacteraceae bacterium
TGGCGTGACTTCAAAGAGAACCTGATCACGATCCTGACGCTTGCCGTTCCAGGTGTTGTCGCCTCTACCGCCCTGGTCGCATTCCTATTATGGTATCGCCATAATGGAACCACTATAATGGCGTTTTAGAAATCAAAGGCAAGCCGAGCCATGACAACTGCCGCCGCCGAGCTCTTCCCACGCGGCATCGCGCTGGGAAACTCGTTCTGCAACAGAGAACGCGAGCGCGCACAGCTCGCGAACAACCTGCTGTCCGGCCGTCCCCGGCATACATGGATCTCAGGCCGCCGGCGTCACGGTAAGTCCAGCCTGGTCGCCCAGACTCTCGCCGATGTGCACAAGAGAAGGGTACCGCGGATCGAGTATGCCGGCGTGGACGTGTTTGTTGTCCACAATCTAAAGACACTGGACGAGACGCTTCGCGAAGCGATCGGCACGCTCTCCGCGAAGCTCCTGCCGCGCAGGAAGCGCGCTCTCGATTACCTCGGCAAGGCATTCGCCGCCTTCAAACCGGAGCTGTCGATTGGCGCCGGTGGAGCGAGCCTCAAGCTGGCGAGCGAGACGCCATCAGCAGCCCGAATCGACGCGATGCTGCGTGCGCTGGATGCCGCTGCAAGTCACTATGGGGTGCGGGGCGTGCTCGTGATCGACGAATTCCAACAGGTCGCACGGCTAGACGAGGGACATGCCGTGGAGGGCGCGATTCGCTCGGTCGCGCAATCCGCCAAGGCGCTCACATTCGTATTCTCGGGTAGCGAACGCACGCTACTGGCCCAAATGTTCGAGGACCGCGAGCGGCCGCTCTACATGCTTTGCGACCACGTCGACGTCGGCCGAATCGAGGCGGACCCCTATCGGAAATTTCTGACCGATGCGGCGCGTCTACAGTGGAATGCGGCCATGTCAGATCGAGCCGTTGACGCCCTGCTTGTGTGTACCCAGCGGCATCCGTTCTACGTAAATGCACTGGCGCGGACTCTTTGGGATCAAAAAAAGCTGCCAACCGAAAGCGCTGTCGAGGCCGCTTGGAATGAGCTCCTGATGCGGGAGTCCGAGCGCTTCAAAGTCCAGCTACTGCCCGTTCCACATCTCACGCGCGCGGTATTCAGGGCGCTCGCCGTCGAACCCACGGCGACTCCCACCGCCCAGGCCTTCCTGACGTCGGTGGCCTTGTCAGTCGGAACGGTCTCTGGCGCCGTCCGGTGGCTCGAGGAACGGGACCTGATCTGGCGCGACGAGGTGAACACTTTGCGCCCTGTCGATCCGCTGATGGGTCTGTATCTAAAGTCGCTTTGAGGTCTTCACAGAGGCGCTACCGGCGAGCCGTCAGGGATTTCGTTACGCCCGTGGTCCTGACCAGCGTCGCTGCCAACGCCCAAGCGTCGTCACGAGGCGTGGAAGATGTTGGGCGAGCCAGAAGCCGCGGATCTTGCGGGGGCGGTCGAGGGGGATGCCGATCTCGGGGTTGCCGGAGGTCGACAGCCAACGTGCGAGTTCGCGGCCGAGGATGACATTCAAGCCGATTCCCCGGCCATTGCAGGCCTGGACGGCCAACAGGCCGTCCTGGAGTTGGACGATTCTGGGAAGCAAGGTGCTGTTGACGAGTGCGGTACCGTGCCACACGAACTCGAGGGGCGTGTTGGGGAATGCGGGTATTGCCCTCTTCAAGCGGTTGCTGATGGCGGCCGCGACGGCCTCGAGGCCGGTGCCCAGGGCAGCCGGATAGGCGGTGATCAAGCGGCCATCATCGGCGTAGCGGATACTGAAGACGTCGGCCTCCTGGTCGGTGAGCGCCTGTCCTCCAGGGAGTATTTCCGAGCGGAGCGACGGGTCGAGGCGACGGGTGGCGACCTGGAACACGGGCAAGGGCATGACGGTGCCGCGCAGCCTGTGATCCAATCCCGAGTTACCCAGGTGAGCACATAACACAACACGGCCGGCGCTCACCTGGCCGCGCGGGGTGCGCAGCCGCCACCGATCTTCCGATCCGGCGATCTCGAGGACGGGGCTGTTGGTAAAGACCCGGGCCCCGGCGGCTACGGCGAGCTGGCCCAATCCTTGGGTCAGTGCGAGGGGGTCGAGGCTGCCGCCGCTGCGATCGAGCAGAGCCGCATCGTAGCCGGCGCACCCTGACAGGTGACGCGTCTGGCGCGCATCGAGGAACTCCAGGTCGGAGCGCAGCGACTGCCATTGCTCGATCGATTGGGCCAGTCGCGCGGCCGCGGCCGCACCCGCCACCGGGGAGAGAAATCCCTGTTGACCGGCGGAGCATTCGATACCGGTGCTGCGGACCAGGTCGAACAGGTAGTGACCGGATTCGGCCAACACGCGCAGAAAGCGCTCGCCCGGCTCCGCGCCGAGCGCCTGTTTGACGGAGACCGGGGTATGGCGGGTGAGCTGAGGCGCAATGATGCCCGCCGCCCGGCTCGAGGCTCCATGACCTAACTCGACGGCCTCCAACAGGGCGACGCTCGAACCCGTCGAGGCGAGGTGATAGGCCAATGACACCCCGGCAAGGCCGCCGCCCACAATGGCGATGTCGCAATCGGCGGCGTCCTCGAGGGGACGATAGGTGTGCCGAGGCGGGGAAATCGTCTGCCACAGGTTTCGCAAGTCGCCGCTGGAGGCGTCGCCTGTGGGGGCAGGCTGGACAGCCTTCGCGGTCCGGCGAAGTTCGATAGATTCCATGAGACGTCTAAAGCGCTGCGGGCGCCCCATCGAGGGCGGCCAGCCAGCGCAGTACGGCGGCCTGTAGCGCGATGCGGTGATCGTTGAACGCGTGGTCGGTGTCGAGCTGGATCGATGACAGGTGTGGGGCGTGCCTCGACCGCAGGTCTGTCAGTAATCCCACCGCCTGATCGCCCGGGTCGTCATGCGACGCCGTCACGACCAACATTGTCCGATCCGTTAGCGCCGCCGCATACCGGGTCAGGTCGAGGCTGGCACCCGATCGCATGACGTCTTCGCGGAGTAACTGCGGATCGGCGCCCGCGAGGCGGCCATTGGCATCGAAGAAGAACGTCGTGGCGGTGCTGGCCTGCTGATCTGGAGGAATCTTCTCCCACGCTCTGCGTGTGGAGCTGACATCCCACGGCGCCAGGAGCACGGTACCGAGCAGCTCCGGATCCCTGCTCGCGACGCGAGCCGCGACGTCGCCCCCAAAGCTGTGGCCGATCAAGACAATGTGTTTCGGATCGACTCCCCAGGCGTGAGCGAGGTCCGTGTGGCGCAGTTGGCTCAGTAGTTCCTCCACGTCTTCGATGCAATTCAACAGGGTAAAACGTCCCGCCGAACCCCAGGAGCCGCGGAAATGAAAGGTGATGACGGTCCATCCGGCCCGGCGCATGACCTGGGCCAGGTCGAGGTTCTGCTCATTTCCCGGCAGGCCGTGGAGGAGTACCACGGTGGGATGGGAGCCATCGCCCGGGGGTTGATAGAGTTGCGCGTTCAACAATGAGCCGTGGCTGCGGAACTGAACCCCCTGCCCCGAGGCCGGATGCGTGGGATCGGCTGGGGGGTCCGAGTAGATGGCTGCGGGCAGATCCGCGGGAGCCGCGGCATAGCCACTGTGGGGCAGAACAGCCAGGAGCGCGACCGCCAACGTGTGCCAGGCGCGTAACTTCCACGACTCGCTTACGGCGCCTACGGCACGCGGCACAGTACGGCGCTGCCGAATGTTCCCGAACGGCTGGGCACTCATGTTTCGATACCAAACACCGTCCGGGCGGTCCGATGGAGGACGTCCTCGGCCATCTTGTTGATGTCGCCCTGGGTCCAGCCGAGATCCAGGTACTCGGTCAGCACTTTCGCCAACACCGCGCGCGAATTCCAGGCACACGAGCCGATCTCCTCCGGCACGGAGTTCGCATCACTGCCGTGCATGATGTGGTCCGAGGGGCCCAGCGCCAGCAGGTCGCGATAGACCTGTAGCAGGGTGCCTGGATACTTGGAGTAGAACGACACGTCGGTATACACGTTCGGAAACTGACTGATGAAGGCCGCGATGAGTTCGGTGTTGGGATAGCCCGCATGGATGATGACGAATCGGGTCTCGGCGCGCTGAATCTCGGGATCGATGAATATGGCGTAGAGCGGGTGCGGATCATTATAGTCCGCACGCAATGCGGGGTGCAGCGCTACGGCTGAATGGATGATGATAGGGCGCCGCAGGCGTCCGGCTTTGATGTAGATGTGCCGGAACAGGTAATCCTCGAGTGTAGTCAGCGCTGCATTATCCGCCGGGTCGGCGAATGTAGGGTTGGGATCCATCGGCCCCGGTGGCTCCGGGGAGTCTGCTGACGGAGCAGCTTTCAGCACGCGGTGCAAAGCGGCTTCCGCCTCAGGTTGGCTGGGTCGTGTCAGGCCCAGGGTCCGATAATAGGCTGACATGTTTTTGAAGCCGCGGGCGCCGCGCTCGACCGCGGACTCCAGGATACGATCGATCGCGGCGACGGCGTCGGTCAGCGAGGTCAGTCCCTGGGCCTTGATCCAACGCAGCCGGGTCATTTCAGAAATGACGGTCGTCCACACGTAACGATCCGGGGGAATGAGGGTCGCGGGCGGCGTGGGTGCGGGCTCGGCTGCCTGCAAAACCACTGTGGCGATGCGCTCGCGATCGAAGACCGTCTTGACGTAGCTCTGGAACTCGGCGTCCGACGCGATGTGTTTGGACACGACCGAATCAAACCCTTCGATCGTGGGGGCCACGCCGTAGGTGCGGGCGATATAGTTGAAATAGGCGGTCCGCCGTGGGGCGGACATGACGAGGTCATTCACCCCCGCGCGCGCGTGCGCGAGCAGGTCCGACTTGCCCGCATACTCACCCGGAGGCACCAGGACTTTGACGAAATCGCCCATGAGTCCGGCGTAGGCCTGTGAGATCAGTTTCCGCCCGATCGGGTGCATGTGGGAGTCCACCACGGGCAACTGGTCCAGGTCGAGGTTTCCGGCCATGTGCCGGTGAGCGCGCTCCACGGTCGCGGCTGTCGCACCCATGGGAATGGCGAGCGACGCGGCGACCGGGACCGTCCCCAGCGCTGTCAGGGCAAGACGACGTGACACCATGCTTCGACCTCGGTCAGTACGTGTAGCGCACGGTCAGCCCAAATGTCCGCGGCTCCGCCTCCAGGTGCCGATCCGGCAAGAAGGTGGAGTTCGCGCCGTAGGCGTCTACGATGTAGGACTTGTTCGTAACGTTGCGCGCCCACGCTGAGTATTCCCATTTCTTGTCGGCCGAATACAGCCCTGCCGTCAGACCCAGCAGGCCATACCCGCCCTGGCTGTCCGCGGCGACGTTGGGTAGTGTGAAATAGACCGACGAGTGGTAATTGAAATCGGCCTGCGCAAAGGGATGTACGTTGGCCACCGGTTCCGCAGCCTGCCAACGCACGATCACGTTGCCCGAGGCATGCGGGGATTGTACCGGCTGGTCGCCCTTGTAGGTACCGCTGATGATCTCGGCGTGCAGCAGGCTGATGCCGCCACGGACGGACAACTCGCGGGTCAGCTTCCAGGTGAGGTCGGTGTCGAGGCCGTAGATGTGCGCGTTGCCCGCGTTGCCGAGTGAGAAGACCTCGATCACGTTGGGCGGGGTGCCGTAGGGGATCTCGGTCGAGGCCTGGAAGTTGCGCCAGTCGTAGTAGTAGATCGAGCTGTTCAACTGCAGGGAACTGTCCAACAGCGTTGATTTCATGCCGAGCTCATAGGCGTAAAGTTTCTCCGGACCATAGGACGGCAGATACGCACTCGCCGGCTGGGTGGCCGGATAAGGCAGGAAGGCGATGTCGCCCGGGAAGCCACCGGCCTTGTAGCCGTCACTCACGCTCAGGTAGAGCAACGTATCCTTCGCGGGCGTGTAGTTGAGTCCGATCTTTCCGGAGACGCCGTTCGAGGACATCGTGGCGTGGTCGTACGGCACCGGGGTGAGCTCATATGCCGGCGGGAAATTGGCGGTGACGAGGCTCGCATAGGTGTAGTCGATGGTCTCATGCGTGTCACGGATACCGACGATCGCCTTCCACTGGCTGTTGAAGGCATATTCGACGTGGGCGAACGCGGCCTCGGTGCGGTTCACCTGGGCGGTCGAGGTGTTGAAAAACACCGGAGTCGGATTGAGGGGCGCGACTTCGTAGTTCTGCGCGTAATCGGTCATGTTGTAGTTGCTGAGGTCGTCGCGGCTGAAGTAGCCGCCGACCAGCCACTGCAGCGGACTGTCGCCGGTCGAGCCCAGGCGCAGCTCTTCGGAGAAGGTTTTGGTCTTTTCGATTTCGCCCAGGTCCTGGTCGATGTAGGGCGAGCCACTGCTGCTGCCCCAGGAGCGGTCCATTTTGCGGGCCCCGGTCACGGAAGTGAGCTGCATGCCCGCGAGCTTCCATTCGAGCTTCAGGCTGCCACCGTAGATGTGCGAGTTGTTCCGGTCGCCATAAGCGCTGTTCGCGCCGAACGCCAGGTCAGGATCGGTGCCGCCATACGCGACGGCCACCGGGGGGCTGGTCGGCGTCGGAACTGCATACACTGGACAGCCGACTCCACCGGTGAAGCCGGCGACCAACGGGACCTTGCAGGTCCCATTGGCATTTCGGTAACCGAGGGCCTGGTACGAGGGGATCTGGGAGTTGTCGAAGGTGGCGTCGCCGATAAACAGTGCCCGGAAATTGTCGCTCGGGGTCCAGAGAGCTGAGAATCGCAGCGCCTGGCGATCGACCGCGGCATTCTTGTATTCGGTGTAACCGCCCTCGTTGTTGGTCGCCACATCCGTCTGCCAACCATCGCGGGAGATGGCATGACCGGCCAGTCGCAGGGCGAGGGTGTCGCTCACACCGCCCCCGACTTCAAAGCCGAGCTCCTTCAGGTTGTAGTTGCCGACATCGGCCTCGATGGAAGACGTGAAATCCTGGGTCGGCTTCGCCGATATGAAGTTCACCGCGCCGCCGGTGGTATTGCGGCCGTACAGATCGCCCTGGGGCCCTTTCAGGACTTCGACGCGCTCGAGATCGAACATATCGAACCCGAGCATGGAGATGCTGGGGATCGCGACTTCGTCGATGTATTCGGTCACCGCGGGGTTCTGGTTGTTGTTGGCGTTGTTCATCCCGACCCCGCGCAGTGAGAAGACCGGGTCGCCGAACTGGCTCGTGGAGGCGTACAGGCCGGGAGTGTAGGTGGCCAGGTCCTGGGTACTCTCGACGCGGAAATCGCTCAGCTGCTGGTTGCTGAAAACCGAGATCGAGACGGGCACGCTTTGCGCGTTCTCGCTGCGCCGCTGGGCGGTCACGACGACCTCTTCCACCGTGTTGGTGTCGTCATCCGCGCGGGCGATCCCCACGAAGGTATTGCTCGCCAGCACACTCACGAGCAGTGCCAGCGCGCCCTCGCGCCCTCTTCTGGCCTGGACACGACGTTCATGAGGCGACCGCCCCGTTTCGATGTTCATAGTGATGAGCCCCCGGATGATGATTTAGATATTGATGAGCCAAAGAACCGTTCGAGCCGCTCCATCGCCGTGCGCAGCGTCGGCAGGTCTTGCGAGCCGAAGCAGATGCGCAGATGTCCTTCGCCCTGGGCACCGTAGAAGGCACCGGATTCGACTACGACCCCGGTCTCCTCGAGCAGGCGGTCGGCCAACGCCTGTGAAGTGAGTTGGCTTTCGCGGATGTCGGGAAAGGCGTAGATGGATCCCTGGGGCGGCGGACAATCGACTCCTTGCATGTCGTTCAACGCGGCGACCAGGAAATCGCGCTTGGTCTTCTCGTCCTCGACCATCTGACGCAGGACATCTGGATCGCCGCTGACGGCGGCCAGCGCGCCATGTTGTGCGAAGGTGTTGACATGGGTGACATCGTTCGCCGTCACTTTCATCATGGCCCCGAGGATGTCTGGAGCCGCCGTCGCGTAGCCGAGCCGCCAGCCATCCATGGCGTAGCTCTTGGTGAACGCATAGAGGGAGATCGTTCGCTCCGACATGCCGGGGAGCGAGGCGATACTGACGTGTCGGCCTTCGTAGACGTTGTATTCGTAGACTTCGTCGGCGATGACGATGAGGTCGTGCTTGATCGCCAGGGCGGCGAGATCGGTCAGCTCTTCGAGCGTGTAGACGCGTCCCGTGGGGTTGCACGGGTTGACCAGGACAATCACCCGGGTGGCGGGAGTGATCCGGCTCTCGATCCAATCCGCGCGGAGGGCGAACCCTCGTGAAGCGTCCAGGGGCGCCGTGACGACCTTTCCGCCCGCGAGTTCGATCTTGCCGACGTGTTGGGGGTAGTACGGGTCGAGGAGGATGACTTCATCACCCGGGTCGATGATGGCCATGAAGGCGGCGAAGGAGCCATGGGTGAGACCGTTCGTCACCAGAACGTCTTCGGGCGTCACCCGAATCGAGTTGCAGTCACACAATTTGCGCGCCAGCGCGGTCCGTAACGGCGCGATGCCCGCCAGGTCACTGTAGTGAACCTGACCTGACTGGAGTGCCGCGATGGTGGCGGCCTTGATGTGGTGCGGGGTGTCGTGAATGGGTTGACCCAACTCGAGGTGGATCAAACCCTCTCGGGACCCGAGGCGGGCGGCCTTGGCGTACATGCCAAAACTCTTGGGCGAGGAGCGGGTGATCCGCCCGGCAAGTCGACTCATGGGATGTTATGAACGAGATTCATGTGAATATGGGTATATCTGTACACCGCCCGCCCGGCGATTGCAAGCGGCCGCGGAGCGTGGCGTGAACGCCACGATTTCCCGCAACTTGGTGGCGCAAAGCGCCCTGCCGTGCACTGTTACTGCACCGGAAGCCGCCGGCGAGGATGGCTTTTTGGTCCAGTTGTGTGCAAAATCACGTAACGCGGAAGCCGCCCCCGACGTTCACGCAAGGTTGCTCATGACACGCCACATACGAATCCGCGAAGCAGGCTCCGGGCTGGATGTCCGGGTGTTGTTGCTCGATGACCTGGCGCCGCGCTGGGCGGAGGTCCTGGCCCGTCTGGCGGCGGCCCCGGGGGCCTACGATGCAATCCATGCCATGTGGACGGGACCGGAGATCTCCTGCCCCATTCTGGCGGACGCCCTCCCCCAGGCGGTTCGCGAGCTCCTGCCACTGCCGCTGGAGAATGCGACGAGCTTTCCGGAAGAAGGCGAGCTCGCGCTGGTGCATGCGCCGGCCAACACCTGGAAGGGACAGCCGCCCCAGGCCTTTCTGGATATCGGGCTGTTCTACGGCAAAGGGGCGCGGCTGTTGATGCCCATGGGTTGGATTCAGGCCGCCGTGTGCGCCCGGGTGGCCGCCGAGGACATGGGCTCATTGCGAGCCGCATGCCAGAAGATCCGCCAGCGGGGGGCGTGCCGCCTGAGCTTTCACTCCGAGCCCTGAGGCGGCAGCCCGACGTTCAGGTCACGGCAGGACCGCCACCCACCAGGTATCCGCCGCGCAGCGGATCGCGGGGATCGACACTGAGAACCGCGCGGCCGGTGATCCACGCACTCCCCTCTACCTCCGGCACGATACCCGGGACGCCGGAGTGGGTCACCGCACTGACCGCCCTACCGTAGTACAAGGTCCCGAGTAAGCCCTCGTTGACAAACTGCTGACCGATCGCCAGTTCTCCTCGCGCGACCAACGTCGCCATCCGCGCGCAGGTCGCCGTTCCACAGGGCGAGCGATCGAACGAGCCCGCGGGGGAAACCGGGACGTTATGGCCGTGCGCTGCGGGCTTGGTGGGCTTGTCGAGCCAGACGATGTTGATCGGGCTCGGCGGCCGCCCGGTGAGCGGGTCGGTAAATGGCATCGCAGCCTCGATTTGGGCACGCGCCCGGGCGGCCCTGTCGACCAACTCGTCGATGTCGTTGGGGTCAACCTGACAGCCACTGCCCTCCAGGTCGATGAAGGCATACCACTGTCCGCCGTACGACAACTCGACGGCTCGAGTGTGGCCGGCGGTCTCTATCTCCAGGGAGCCGAGATGAAAAGCGAATGGCGTGCGGAATGCGACGGCCTCTACCCGCCCCTCGCGCAGTCGTGCCCGCAGAGCTACGCGGCCCGCGGGCGTCAGGAGTCCGAACTCGATGACCGAGTGATCGTTGGCCTCGAGCAAGCCTTCCTCGAACAAGGTGGTGGCTACACCGATGGTGGCGTGCCCACACATATCGGGGTAGCCGGAGGCATCCATGAACACGACGCCATACTCGCCGGTGGGCGTCTCCGGGGGAATGAGGGCGGCCGCAAACATGGAGCGATGGCCACGGGGCTCGAGCACGGCTATCCGCCGAACCCAATCGCGTTGCTCGCGTAAGGACGCTCGGGCGACCAGGGGCGCCGTGCCGGGTTCGATGCCTGCGCCAGCGACGATCACACGAGTGGGTTGGCCGCAGGTGTGGGAGTCTACTACGCGCAGGGCTTGGGTCGTGTCCAGGTGGCGTCTCCTCAATCGAGCGCGGCGCGCAGCGAGGATATGGAGCGCTCACGCGCACTGTTACGTGCGATGCGCAGTGCCAGGTACAACAATCCACTCACCAACACGAAGCCGGGGCAGGCCACCGAGAGGATCGCGGACGCCAATGCACGCCCGGTGAGCGCGAAATGGTCGGCGACCCACCCCACCGCCACCGGGCCGATGCCGGCACCGAAGGCGACGTTCAGAAAAAAGCTCACGGCTGTGACCAGTCCGTGGCGGTGGTTCGGCACCGCATCCAGGAGGCTC
>DATBCZ010000334.1:0-2451 GCA_036270175.1 Steroidobacteraceae bacterium
GGATGTCAGTATCACGTCATGCATCCTGGCGGCCGCAGCTACGCAACCTTCCCGGTGAACGCTTTCGAGTCGGAAAGCCGGCGGCGCGCGCGGTTCTTCCGCATGGGTCACACGCCGGGGTTCCTCGCGCCTCCGCAAGAAGCCCCAAACCCCGAATTTCCCTTTACGCTGGACTTAAGGAGATGAGGACCTCTTACCGGCGCGCAGCGCCGCTAAATGTAGCGGGTCGCTTCGACCCGCAGGAAAGTTGGGCGAAGCCCTAAATGACAGCCGCGAGGCCTGAGAGTGCGGCGAACGGTTGTCTCGCGAGTTATAGCGCCGAACCGGGTCGCTACGACGAGCTCCTCGATGCGACCGGCGACTTGCGACCGCAGTGGCGCTCGTTGGTCGATAAGATCGCGGGCGTGGACGCGCGGGCGTCCGCCCGACGCTCGCTCGACCTCACACGACGTCTCATCGTCGAAAACGGCGTCACTTACAACGTATATGCCGACCCGCAAGGTGCGGATCGGCCCTGGGCGCTCGACCCCATCCCCCTCGTTCTGACGAATGCCGAGTGGCGGACGATCGAAAGCGGTCTCGCGCAGCGAGCGCGGTTGCTGGAAGCCCTGTTCGCCGATCTCTACGGGCCACAACGCCTGCTGGCCGAAGGGGTCGTGCCGCCTGACCTGGTTTTCGGACATCCCAACTTCCTGTGGCCCTGTCTCGGGATGAGCCCGAAGCGGGGCAACTGGCTCCAGATCTACGCCGCGGACCTGGCGCGCGCTCCCGACGGACGCTGGTGGGTCATGGCCGACCGTACGCAAACTCCGTCGGGCGCCGGTTATGCCCTGGAAAACCGCGAGATTCTCGAGCAGGTCTTACCGGATTCGCTCGCAGAAATCGCCACGCGCCGGATCGGAGGCTTCTTCGGTGAGTTGCGCAACCGGCTGCTGGAGGGTATCGAGGCAAACGAGACTCCGCTGGCCGTCATCCTGACTCCGGGTCCCTTCAACGAAACCTACTTCGAGCACGCCTACCTCGCGCGCCAACTGGGGTTGCCGCTCGTGGAGGGCACCGACCTCACCGTCCGCAATGACACGGTCTATCTGAAGACGGTGGCCGGGTTGCGCCGGGTGCACGCGATACTTCGTCGTCTCGACGACGACTTTTGCGATCCCGTCGAGTTGCGCAGCGACTCGGCGCTCGGCGTCGCCGGCCTGTTGGGAGCGGTGCGGGCCGGGCGCGTCGAAGTGGCCAACGCGCTCGGAACCGGTGTGCTGGAGTCCGCGGCCTGGTTGGGTTTTCTACCGAAGATTGCCGCCCGGCTGCTGGGCGAGACGTTGGAGCTGCCTACGCTGGCGACCTGGTGGTGTGGCGAGGGTCCGGCATTGGATTACGTGTTGGATCACCTCGATCAGCTCGTCATCAAGCCAGCATGGCCCAACCAGCGCTTCGAGCCGGTTTTTGGCCGCACGCTCTCGGGCGAATCCCGCAGGCAGCTGATTGAACGGTTGCAAACCCGACCTCACGCCTACGTCGCACAAGAGCACCTGGCACTTTCGCAAGCCCCGGTCTGGAGACCGTACGGTGCGTTGGGATTCGCGGCAAAGGCCATTTCCATCCGCATGTACGCTGTCGGGAGCGCGGACGGACACAAGGTCATGCCAGGCGGGCTCGCGCGCATTGCCGCAAACGACGCTGCCGCCGATGTCGTCTCGACGCAGCGGGGCGGTGGAAGTAAGGACATCTGGGTATTGGCGGAGACTGCGGATGAAAACGGGGCGGAAACTCCACGACACGCCCCGCGGATGGCTATCCGCTACGACGAGATTCCGTCGCGGCTCGTCGAGAACCTGTATTGGTTCGGCCGCTACTCCGTACGTTGTGAGGACAAGACTTGTCTTCTACGTGCCACGCTCGGCTCACGCATCGAAGAGGGTGTCTGGCGGGCCGCGGTCGGCATCTGCCGCCATATCGGTTTGATTGCACCCGATGTCGAGCCGACCGGGAGCCTGCGCGACGATCGTAATCCGCAAGGAGTGGTCGCGGACGTCAGGAGGCTCGCCTGGTGCGCATCCCAGGTCAGAGGCAGGTTGTCTTCCGGATACTGGCGCGCGGTCTCCGACATGCAACGGCGCTTGGCTGAGGGGCTGGCGGCTCGCGACGAGCCGCGCGCCATTCTCGATCGGCTGTCATTGTCACTGGCCGCCCTGGCCGGATTCTCCCTGGACGACATGACACAGGACGCCGGCTGGCGTTTACTCAGGATCGGCAGGCGCCTCGAGCGACTGCAATTCGCGGCCGATCTCCTGGCGAATTACCTCATCACGGAGTCGGCGCCCCGGCAGCGGAATGTCGAATGGCTGCTGGAAGCGTACGACAGTATGCGCGTCTACCGCTCCCGCTACGCCGTGGCGCCACAACTCGGGCCGGCGCTGGATCTCCTTCTTCGCGACACCGAGCATCCCG
>DATBCZ010000335.1:0-2256 GCA_036270175.1 Steroidobacteraceae bacterium
TGGTGTTGGTATAGACGCAGCTGTAGCCCTCGCCGCAGTTCGTGGAATTCGCCCCCGGGTCCTCGAGGCCGAGTTGCAGGGAGGGCAACAGGGTATTGCGGCCAATCTGCGCGGCGATGACCTGGTCGATGGAAGGGCCGACCTGGATGTCGGAGCCCGTTGTCTTGCGTGGCTTGACTGCGGTCAGGTAGGCGGCCGCCACAAAGTGATCGGCTCCCGTAACACCGGGAGGATTCTCCGACGACTGCGCCCACATTCCGCTGGTCAAAACCACGTGTTTGCGGAACGGCTCGAGCGGCTCATACACGTAGGGAAATTTGAACCCGGGTGCGCTCGATTCGGGGATCCAGTAACCCGGGCCGACGCCATGGGGTACGAAAGCACCGACGAAACGGGTGGGCAACACCTGCTGTGCATACGCGCGAGCGCCGATCGCGGGTAGCATGGACTCCAGGAACGGCACAGCGAGTGTCGTCCCCAGCCCGCGCAGAAACATCCGTCGCGGCAATTTGCGGTTCGTCAGAAACACCTATCCTCCTACTGCGCAGGCGTTGCCTGCTCGTCGTCGGTCCGGGGCGTTCCTCGCGGAACGCCCGTGAGACGCATGCGTCTCACCCTCCTTGGTCGGCCGGCGGCGGCGCTGGCGCGGCGGCGGTTCCGGTCTTGGCCGGCACCGGATCGGCGTCGGGGACCACGTTCATACTGAAGTTGTCGCTGAGTGCCACGGCCGTAACGAGCGCTTTGAGCTTGTAGCCGTCCGGCGCGGCACTCTGCATGACTTTGCGCACCTCGGGCATGTCGGCATAGTCCATGCCGCGTCCCAACGCGTACGTCATCAGATTCTCGGTGACGTTGCGCAGATACTGGTCCTGATGCTTCAACAGGAAGGTGCGGACACCGGCCGGTCCGTCCACGGGAGTACCGTCGTACATCTGGCTACGCGCGTCTATCGGACTGCTCCGATCCTCCGTACGCAGATGCCCGATCGCATCAAACGGCTCGAGCGCAAAGCCGATCGGATCCATCATCTTGTGGCACCCCGCGCAAGCCGGGTTGCGGCGATGCTCCTCCATCTGCTCCCGCATCGTCGGGATGTGCGTGTTGCCCGCAACATCCTCCTTCTTTACGGGCAACGCAGGCACGTTGGCCGGCGGGTCCGGTGCGGGCACACCGATCACGTTGCGCAAGACCCAGTTACCACGAATCACGGGTGATGTTCGGCCGGGTTGCGAGGAGATCGTCAAAACGGCGCCCTTGCCCAGGAGGCCCCAGCGCACACTCTCGCTGGCATCGAGCTTCACTCGTCGGAAGTAGCTGCCCTTGACTTCAGGAATACCGTAGAAGTCCGCGAGGCGCTCGTTTACGAACGTGTAGTCCGCTGTCAGGAGGTCGAGAACGCTGCGATTTTCGTCGAGCAGACTCTGGAACAACAACTCCACCTCGCGGCGGAAGGCCTGGCGCAGGTTATCGTCGAAGTCAGGGTACTGGTCCACGACCGGGGCATGCGCCGCGAGGTTCCTCAGACCCAACCACTGTCCGGCGAAGTTGGCCGTCAGAGCGCTCGCGCGTGAATCGGCGAGCATGCGCTGAACCTGCTGGCGCAACACGGCCGGCTTGCTCAACTCGTGGGACTGCGCGAGCTGTAACAGCGTGTCATCCGGAATGCTGCTCCACAGAAAGAACGACAGTCGGGACGCCAGATCGAGCTCACTCACCTTGTAGGCGGTCCCCGGCGCGAGGTTTTCCGGTGTCGATTCGACACGGTAGACAAACTTCGGATCCGACAACACCCGCTGCAGGATCGCCTCGACGCCGCCGTCGAAGGAGCCATCACGCCGGCCGTCCCTGTAGAATCTCATCAGGATTTCGATGTCCTTTTGCGTCGCATAGCCGCGATAGGCGCGCCGGGCGAGCGCGCTTGCGATCTGGCGAGCGCATGATTCCTCTTCGCTGCTGTTGGTCGGATGACAGATGAGTATCCGCTCGCGGGTCGGGGAGTCGGTCGCGATCTTGCCATCGCTCGGGCCATCGATCCGAACGCTGCCGACGTGAGGGTAGAACGTGAATCCCGGAAGGCCGCCTGTCTCGATCGTGCTGCGATCGAACGCATGGTTCAGATCGAGGCCCGGAGCGTAGTCGGTGGCGAGGAAGGTCACACCGATGTGGTGCAACCCGGCCTTGATGTGCTGTTTGAGATCAATGGTCATGAGCTGGCCGTTGCCCAGGAAATCCTCGTCGAGCCTGCGCTCCACGCGC
>DATBCZ010000336.1:0-4541 GCA_036270175.1 Steroidobacteraceae bacterium
ATTGTTGTTTTATGTTGAGAGGCTTGTAGGTCAGCTGCAGCTGCCCGCCGCTGAGCCCATCGACGCTGTACAGATTGTCCAGTGTTTCGCCGATGCGCACATCGAAAACACGATCGCCCGCGGTTAAAAAGAATACGGGCGCGCCGCCGTCCGGTGTGAACGTACCCATGTAGGCAAAGGGTAACGGTGGTGCCGTGGGAGCCGGCGGCGCAACCGACTCCGTAGTTGCCGTGGTCGGCGGTGGTGGCGGCGGCGGTGGCGGCGCGTACCACGAGTGTGTCGCGAACAACGCACCGGCCTCCACCGTGTTACTGACCCGATGAGCCAACAGAAACAGCGAGTGCATCGTGTTCTGCCGGGGCACCGCTTTTGCCTGCGGCTCGCGACCGCCTGGCAGGGACTGGCTGTTACGGGCAACCTCGGCGATCGGCGCGTCCGTGGGTCCGAAAACGACATAGGCTGCAATCGCCAGAGCCGTGGCGATCAGAGCGTTGGTGCGCGTTTTGGCCTTCATGGGTGTCACTCGCCCCGGACGAAGACGACGAAGCGAACGTCCGCATTGACGACCTGATCCGCAACCGTCTTGCGTTCGATGCGCAACTTATCGAGGCCCGCGGCGGGAATTGCCGTCAGTGTCCGATTGATGAAGTCACGGACCTGTGGATAGCTCGCGTGTACGGGGAATTCGAGCTCGTAGCGACCCACGCCGCCGCCCGATTTGGCGGGGACGAAAGCATAGTGGCCGACGTCGAGCGGCACGCCGGCCTGCTGAGCCTGTTGCAGAACCAGGCCGATCACCGCAGGAATCTGGCCGCGCGTCGGCAGAGCGGAGACGAGTCGTCCGACCCCCTCTTCGGGTGTTATCTCAGAGGGCGGATGGTGCTGCTTCGCCCGGGCGATATCCGCGTCGAGGGCACGAATTGCGTTTTGTCCAGGGACGAGAGCGCCGAGTCCGATGACGACCGCGGCCAGGATGGCGGCAAGACCTGTCATTCCGAGAGCGCCGAGCCGGGTGAGTTGATATTGCGCGTGTGGAACGATCCCGACGACCGCTCTGCGAAGTCGTGTACCGAGGTCGACGCGGGCGGTGGTGGCCGGGGGTTGCTTTGTTGGCGTCGGACTGACGACGGGCTCCGTAGAAGGCGGTGTTGGGAGCTCCCGCACGGTGGGCAATGACGTGACCGGCGCTGCTGTCGCGACCGGAGCACCCGTCTCGACCTCCGCGTCAACAACAGTTCCTGCTACTTCAGTCATGGCTGCTCCCGCCACTGCGCCGTCATGGCGAACCGCACCGGGTGATCCTTGTCATCGCCCTTGACTTCGTGGCTATCCAGCATGGGATAGCTCAATGTGCGGCTGGCCTGCAGCTTCGCGAGGTAGACCAGTGCAGCGCCCAGATCCTTCGATTCACCATCGATACGGACTCGACGCTTGTCGGGATCGGGCTCAACGGACAAAACCGAAATGGCGCCGCCGGAATCCCGGCTCGCCACCTCGAGGTCCGACAACACCGCGGTCCAGGGTCTTCCCAGCTCGCCGACGATCTTTCCGGCGTCCTCGTTCATGCGTAGCGCTCGCGCACCGGAAGCCGGATCGGGCGTGGAGTGGCGAACGGATGCCGCGAGTCTGAGCTCCAGTCCGGCTTTACGCGCCTCCACGGCGCGATACTCGAGATAAGTAGCGGTGACGGCTCCGATGCCCACGATTAACAGCAGCACGCCCGGAAGCGTGGTCCGTACATGGGGGGCGGCGAAGTCGACTCTGACTGCCGGCGCTCTCATGCCGCCAACCTCCGCGCGCGTCCCAGCCGTTGCAGGGTCGTCAACTCCCCGGCCTCCTCTTCCAACCATTGAAGATCCTGGGCGGCGGCACCGGCCACTTCACGCCAGGCCTGGGGCGCATCGACGAACACCTGTCCCTCGTCCGGGCTGACGCTGGCGAGTCGTCCGAAAGTCTGCAGCCTCTTGAGCTCGCGGGTCCAATCGGCGCCAATCCGCACACTGTAAACACGATCCCAACCGCTTGGCCCAATCCGCGCCGCGGCCAGCGTGCCCTCGTCAACCGTAACGAACCAGGCTCCTGCAGATGGCAACCGATGGCGCCAGCCGGCGTATGCGGCCACGAGTTGCGGTTGTAGCGAGAGCAGTTTGGCCTGTTGTTTCGCGCAGACCGCGCGCACTCCTTCGAGCAGCGCCACAGGAATCGTGCACGCCACACGCGGAGATCCCGGAGGCGCCTCCGACAGGCGAACCTCCCAATCGTTGACGGCGTCACCGTATGTGCTCGCCAGCAGTTGACGGGCGTGCGCCTCTTTCTCGTCGCTCGAATTCAACTCCGCCACCCAGGGCACGATCGCGTAGCGAACCCAGGAATCCGCGACAACGACCCGTAACGGCGCGCCCTGCCACTCGGGCTGCGTCAACACGCCCTCGAGCGCCTGCAGCGCCGCCGCCCAGTCGTTCAACTGTCGCGGCTCGAATTCTTCCTCGTACTCCGCGCTCAGCGTGGGCGTCATGCCACGTTTCATGCGAACCAGGCACAAGCGGCGCGGTGAAACGTGCGCGCCGATCTCATCACGCCATAATGGTGACACGGTTCACCTCCTCGAGCGTGGTATTGCCGCGCCGGACGAGATCGAGCGCCGACTGCCGCAGCAGGCGCACGCCGGCCTGTTGAGCCAGCTCCTTGAGCTGTCGCATCGGTGCACGATTGATGATCGCTTCGCGCATCTCGTCGTTGAGGACGAGCAGTTCCCCAACAGCCTTACGCCCCCGGTACCCCGTGCCGCGACAATGTTTACAGCCCTGGCCCCGGCGGAACCGGTAGGACGCGGTGTTGACGACCGAAACGCCTGACTTTTCGATGAGCTCCCGCTCCGGCATGTAGGCCTCGCAGCACTGGGCGCAGATTACGCGTATGAGTCGCTGGGCCAGCACGCCTGACAGCGCGGAGACGAAGCTATAGGTGTCAACGCCCATGTGAACGAAACGGCTGACGACGTCGAACACGTTGTTCGCGTGCACGGTTGTGAACACGAGGTGGCCGGTCAGCGCGGACTGGATCGCGATCTGCGCCGTCTCCGGATCACGAATCTCGCCAACCATGATCTTGTCGGGGTCGTGCCGCAGAATCGAGCGCAGACCGCGGGCAAACGTCAGCCCCTTTTTTTCGTTGACCGGAATCTGGAGAACGCCCGGCAGTTGGTACTCCACCGGATCCTCGATGGTCACGATTTTGTCTCTACCGGTCTGCGTCTCGGAAATCGCAGCGTAGAGCGTGGTCGTCTTACCGCTGCCGGTCGGCCCCGTCACGAGCAACATGCCGTAGGGAAGCGCGCTCAAGCGGCGCAACTCGGCAACGACGTCCGGCGCGAATCCCAACACGTCGAGCCGCAGCCCGTTCATTTGCTGCGTCAGCGCCTTCTTGTCGAGCACCCGCAGTACGGAGTCCTCACCAAAGACGCTTGGAATGATGGAGACGCGGAAATCGATCGGGCGTCCGTCATAGGCGATCTTGAACCGGCCATCCTGCGGCACGCGCCGTTCGGCGATGTCGAGTTCCGACATGACCTTGATACGCGAGATGACCTGCTCTGCCAGCTCCACACCGGGAATAGACGCGATGCTCGCGAGTACTCCGTCGACACGATAGCGAACCACGAGTCCGGAAGCCGTCGACTCCAGGTGAATGTCGCTGGCGCCCGCCTTCAAGGCGTCGTAGACCGTCGAGTGCACGAGTCGAACGACCGGGCTTGCGTCCTCGCTGATAGAGACATACGAGAGTGTGTCGATCCCCTGCTCGTGCTGCGCACCGCGCTGTGTCGCAGGCAACACGGTATCGATGGCCCGCAGGGCTTCGGAACGGCGTGCGATCAGGTTGACGATCTCTTCGCGGGCAGCGAGCGCCCACTCGATCGGTCTCGAAACGCGGATCTCCAACCAGCCGCGCAGAGTCGCGTCGAAGGGATCCGCGAAGATCGCCAGCAACCGATCCCCCTCGTGCACGATCAGGCAGTGTCGGCGGGTCGCCTCGGCCGGCGCCAGGAGGGCGAAGTCGGGCTCCAGGTGCGCGAGCTCGCCGGACGACACGAATCGATAATCGAATGCGGCCGCGAGTGCTTTCGCGTAGCCCGATCCGGATAACCCGCTGGCACGCGCCAGGATTTCGCGGGCGGACTTGCCCGACGCGTCGGCTTCCGACATCGCTCGAGCGATGAGCGCTTCATCGAGAGTCGCCGCGGATACGGCCGTCAGTGCGGGCGTCGTCTCCCGGACCGGCGCGTCGACCTCGCCGGGTGCAGCGACCTGCTTGAGCTCGTCGATCGCGGCGTTCAACGGATGCTCCCGGCGAGTTGAAAGATGGGGAAATACATCAGAACCACGATCAGGCCAATGACGAGACCGATGACGGTCATGAGCACCGGCTCGATCAGCTTGGTCATGATCGCAACCCAACGCGCCAGCTCTTCATCGCAAAACGACGCGATCCGCTCCATCATCTCTCCCATGTTGCCGCTCCGCTCCCCGACACGCAGCATCCGG
>DATBCZ010000337.1:0-8528 GCA_036270175.1 Steroidobacteraceae bacterium
CTCGATCTCTCGAAGCCGTTGAACGCGCAGGCCATCGTGATTATCGGAGGCGGAGGGATGCGGATGGCGCCGGAATATGGTGGTTGGGCTCTGGAAGGCGAGGCGTTGGAGCGAGTGAGCTACGCTGCCTTCCTGGCGCACCGGACCGGCCTTCCCATATTGGTGTCGGGCACCCGCGAGGAGGCGCGAAGCATGAGCGTCACGCTCAGCAGAGATCTGGGACTCCCTGTGCGGTGGACCGAGAATCAGTCGGGCGATACCTACGAGAACGCCCGCTTTTCGGCGCGCATTCTCCAGGCCGACGGAATTCGCCGCATCATCCTCGTAACGAGCAGTCCCCACGAATGGCGCGCCGCTCATGAATTCATGGGTGCCGGCCTGGATGTGGTACCCGGACCGGTCGGTAGCGATATTCCGCACGACTATGACATGGCCTCTTTCGTTCCGAGCGTCCACGGCCTGCACCGCTCCTACGACGCGTTGTATGAATTGATTGGCGAGCCGACGCGCGAATTGATGTCGGCATTGCATCTGCGCAGACAGCAGGCCCCGGACTAAAGACGGATCGAATGATGGACCACGAGTTGGAAGATGCGCCGGTTCTCGTGGAAGTGTTCCGCTCGCTACGCCGGCGTCCGAGCGACGAGCGCGCCTTCGTGTTGGCCGCTGTTGGCATTCAGAGCGTGGTGACTTTCGCGGGCGCACGCTTCATTCTCTGGGTAAGCGAGGCGGATGGGCCTCGGGCGCTGACACACCTGCGCCAGTATGAATCCGAAAACCGGCCGCCGCCGCCACCCCCGCCGCCGCCGCGTTTATACCCCAACGCCTGGGTGGGGTGTATCGCGTACGTACTCTGTTTGATGGGTGTTGCCTTCGTCATATCGGACGGCCTCGTGCGGCTTGACGCATTCGATACCGGAGATCTTCACGCGGCGAGCGTGCGCAGCGGGCAGTTGTGGCGCGCGTGGACCGCGCTGACCCTGCATGTTGACGGGGCTCACCTGGCGGCTAACCTCGGCGCGGGGGTCTGGTTCGGTTATCTTGCCGCGCGCCAGATTGGAGTGGGAAGTGCCTGGTTCCTGATCGTGACCGGCGCCGCGCTGGCCAACCTGATCGAAGGGCTCTTCGGGGCACCGGGTCATCGCTCGGTTGGCGCTTCCACGGCGGTGTTCACCGCGTTGGGTTTGATGTCAGCCTACTCGTGGCGGGAGCGGATTCAATTTCCACAGCGTTGGGCGCGGCGCTGGGGTCCGCTCGTCGCGGGCGTGATTCTTCTCGGCTGGACCGGCTCGGGTGGTGGCTCGGAGGACGGCACGGGAAGCGAGAACATCGACCTGTTCGGTCACCTGGCCGGATTCGTGGTTGGAATATTGTTGGGTGCGACGGCGGCGATGCCCTGGTGCCGGCGTCTCCTGGATCGCGTGCCGCAGTGGGTCGCGGGCGGTGCCGCGTTGGCTTCCATGGCCATCGCCTGGACCTTCGCGCTGTTCAGCTAGGAGCGCGGCAGGCTCCCGCTACGGCCCTTCGACCTCGTAGCCTTCCTTGCGCAATTTCGCGAGAGCCCCCTTCTCGCCCAGCAGACGGTCCATCGACTGTACGGCCAGGGTCGAGCGATTGCGCGTCAGCGCATCTTCGACCGCGAGAAACCAGTCGTCTTCGGCCTGCGCGACGAGATCGCGCACCCGGTTCGACGCGGTGACGGCCTCGATGCAGGCGGTTCGATCCTCGGGATGATTGAGTTTGCGCAACAGATCGACGTCACCGAGCGCCCAGGCGCGGGCGCGCGCCTGCATCGGTCCGAGATCGGTTTCGAGACGTCCCACCACGGCCTCCAGGCACGCAATCTCGCCGGCGAGCGGAGTCTTGCCGACATCTTTCAGGACATCGACCGGATGCTCCACTTTCAACTTGTCCTGGTGGATCTTCACACCTTGCTTGCGGGCGAGCTTGAGCACGGTCCGCTGCACTTCGTTGTGTACCGTGAGCCCGCTGGCGTCGAGGGCCTCGTCCAGCAGCCGCTCGGCCGCAAACGCCGGTCGCAACTCATCTAACCGGGAGTCCCGCGGCGCATAACGCGCTTTCAGGGCGGAGAACCGCGCATACAACGGTGGCGGCAATACTTCTTTCAGCGCCATGCGATCCGGGATCTTCTGGATGCTGCGCC
Organism: Steroidobacteraceae bacterium; assembly: GCA_036270175.1. Taxonomy (GTDB): domain Bacteria; phylum Pseudomonadota; class Gammaproteobacteria; order Steroidobacterales; family Steroidobacteraceae; genus 13-2-20CM-66-19. Next base: position 2,165 of record DATBCZ010000337.1, read on the forward strand.
ACTCGATCCAGACTCGCAGGGCCGTGAACGGATTCGCGCCGATCCCGAATGCCGGCCACGCCGGCACCACTTCCTGGCTCTGTTGTAATACGGCCTCGACCGAATCCGCTTGCCAGATCAACTTTTTGGGCAACGGTGTCAGGGTGCCCAGGATCCACAGTACGTGATCTCCTTTATGCACCTTCCATAGACGCGGCCCTTCATGCTCGCCGGTGACGACGACTTCTTCAATGGGCGCGTCGTTCGCGGACACGGGAGGGGTGTCCGCCGGCATGGAGCTCAAAGACAGCCACGCGGCGGCGAGCGCAATAATCAAGATCCAATGTCCTCAGTCGTTCGACGGCCTGGAGTTCGGTACCACCGCGCCCGTGGCGTCATACACACGGGTGAGATTTACCTTCGACAACTCGAAAGGGCCGATGTGCGCTTTCACGATGAGCTGTTTGCCATCGGGAGAGAGCTGGTACTCCTCGACGACCAACGGGCCGAGCTGCGGCTTGATATTGACCACGTAGCCTTTGCCGCTCCACCCCGTGTTCTGGTCGGCGACGCCGTTTTCAGAGGACACGACGCTGTGACCACCGGGTGTGTAGCTTCGTACGGTGGTTCCGTAATCGAACGACACCTGCTCCGGCGACTGTCGGATCGTCAGATAGTCGCTACGCTGGAGGATCGTGCGCAGCTCATGCATGGTCGGTGAATTGCGCAGCGGGTCCATTCCCGGACCCTGCTGGGCGCGCAGGTCATCCGGAGTCGGTTGATCTGTGACTCCCGCGTTGCCCACACCGCCGCCGCCACCCCCGCCGCGCCGTCGCCCACCACCACCACCACCGCCACCACCGGGCTCGCCCATCTGGGAGGGTGGTGGCGCGTTCATCGCCCGGCGCAGTTTCTTGAGTGCCTCCGCCCGCAGCGTGTCGATGACCTTTTGCGGGTCGTCGCTGGCGGTACGATTGAGTCTCCAGACGCCCTGCAACTCGACACCCTTGGGCGTCTCCGGCGCGAAGTGAGCGCCGAAACATCCGGCCAGTGCTATGGGCATGAGCAGGGCGCCGACGAGAGATCTCGAGGCACGCGGGATCCGCATAATCAATGATTCCTAAGAATGGGCACGTAACCACTCCAGCGCGCCGGGCGTCTGCTGCCAGACGGATCGCATCTCGTCACGGTAGAACCAGGCCTGGTCGTCGCCGCCGATCTCTATTGTGCCTTGTTGGAGCTTGGGTCGGCGTATGCGGGCGGGCAAAAGATATTGCGCCGTCTTGGGCAGGTCCGACTGGGCGGTCCGCAGAGCTCGCTCCGCTTCCTGCATCCGTTGCAGCCGCACCAGCGCTAACACGGCGCCGAAGCGAGTTTCCGGGGCGAGATCATGCGGGTAGTGCCTGGCGAGCGTGAGCGCCTTGTCGTCACTGCCCGCGCGCAGATATTCGTTCATCAGCATGTACCGCAGGCCGTGATTGTCATCCGGATTGAGCCCAATGAGCCGTTCCGCCGTAGTCACCGCGGACTCGCGCTCGTCTCGGGCGATACGCCACTGAAATGCCCGCACCAGCCCTCGTAACGCCGGGCGGTTCGCGGCGATGACCCACGGTACTGCGGTCTTGGCGGTGTTCGCACAAGCACGGGCGATGATGGTTTCATTGCGGGCGAGCACCGGACCCAGCAGCAGATCGTCGAGGCCCGGCGCTTCCGCCTGCGGATGGCGCGCCAGTGCTGTGGCCAGATCATCGAGAATGTCCAGACTGTCGAAGCTTTCGGGGTGCGTCCGCAAGAATCCGCACCAGGTGTTCTCGGTGAATTCGTCCCAGATATTGTGAGCGTCGAACGGCTGATCCTGGACCGAGAACGGCTTCTCCAGGGGAAATGTTTGGTGCCACTCCTGCTCCACCGCAACAATGGCCGGTGGTGGAGTCAGTACGAAGTTATTCTTGTGTGGCGCCAGCTCGTACGACGGCGTGGCACGGTCAGCTACGCTCTGCAGCCACTCGAGCAACTGGCGCCCGGCGCCGTCGATGTTGATCGCGGCCTCGCCCAGGGTGGTAATCGGATCGGCCGCGACACGGTGGAGGAATTCCAGCCGCGGGTCGCCCGCGGGAGTGCCACTGCGCTTGAGCACCGCGGCCCAGAAGATGGCACGGTGTTTGGCTTCCTCGATGCGGCGCTCGGCGACGAGTAATTCCACTTCCAGAACCGAAAGCGCTTCCGCGTGGGGATGATCGTGTTGCGCCTGGTGGAACGCCCGCCAGGCGCGCTCGCTCTGGCGCCGGTCCATGTAAATGGTGGCGAGACGCTGCCAGGCCTCCGAGCGCAGTGGCGAGCGCGGCGCCTTCTCGGTCGTCATCTGCAGTAGCTTGAGTTTGCGTCGTGCGCCTTTCTCCGACATGCCATAGGCGTCGCAGAGCAGGTCCAGCAGAATCGCCGCCTCTTCGTCGTGGTAACGCTCCGGTGTGGCGAGCCGGGGCTCGAGTGCCGCCACCACTTCGCCGCGGCGGTCGCGATCGAGAAGATACGCCGCGAATTCGATCAGCGCGGTGCGTGGCACCCGGTTGCCCGTCAGCAGCGTGTCACGCTCGGCGGGTTGGATGTTGGCGAGCACATAGGGCCAGAGCACACTCGAATTCAACAGCGGAATCCGTGGCATGTGGCGGCAACAGTTCTTGAACGCGAGATGGGATCCGCACGGGCAAGCCGCATCTGCGGCCGGCTCGGGCATTCCCGGCGGTTTGTGTCCGGCCGCATTCAGTGGCAGGCCATTCCATACCGCGCGCGCCCATGCGAAAGCGAGCGCCCGCGCCAGGCTCGGGTCGTCATTGACCGGGGAGCCCGGTGTCGCATATTTCGGCAGTGCCCGTTGCACCCACGCGAGGAACTCGGTGCAATCCGCCGCGCGCATGGCGATCCCGACGGAGTCGGGAATCAGGCGCTCGAAGTGCAGCAGTGCCGAGCTTTCCCTCGAGTGCATGGCGGGCGGCGGCGCGGTTGTTGTTGAAGGGGCCCGTTCTCAACGGCTCGCGGCGGTACGCGAGGCCGCTGCCCGGGCAGCCAGCGACTCGATCAAACTCCAATCCTTCTTCTTCATGGCCTCCGCGGGGGTGAGCCACGAGCCGCCGGCACACAGTACGTTCGGCAGGTCCAGATAGGACTTCACCGACTCCTGTGTGATGCCGCCGGTCGGGCAGAAGCGAGCGTCCGGAAACGGGCCACCGAGCGCATTCAGCAGTGGGATTCCGCCGGCCGCGCCGGCGGGAAAGAATTTGAAATAGCGGTAGCCTGCAGCCAATCCGGCCATCAGTTCCGAGGCTGTCGCCACCGCAGGCAGGTACGGGATCGGACCGGACGTGCCCGCGCTCAACAGCGTCGGCGTCGCTCCCGGCGATATGGCAAACGCGGCGCCCGCTTCCGCGGAGGCCTTCAGGTCCGCGACAGAGCACACCGTGCCGGCCCCAACAGTGATTTCCGGGACCGACCTTGCGATGCTCTCTATGGCCTGCAACGCCGCTGGCGTACGCAGCGTCACCTCGATGACCTGGATGCCGCCGCGCACCAGCGCCCGGGCGACATCCGCTGCCACCGATGCGTCGGTGAACGTGACCACCGGCATGACCGGTGACAAACGAAGAAACTTCTCGATAGCTCCAGAGTGGGTCGTCATGGCCTCAGCGCCTTACTGTGAATCCTGCGTCCTGAAGGAGATTGTGCACGTCCGCGACCGTGCTGAGATTGAAATCGCCAGGGATGGAATGCTTCAGGCAGGCGGCGGCAAGCCCGAAGTCGAGCGTAGCCTGGTCGCCCAGCCCGCTTTCGATGCCGTGCAACACCCCGGCGGCGAAGGCGTCACCGCTGCCGATCCGGTCGACGATGCGGCCGATGGAGTAGGTCCGTGTCGTGATCAGACCGTCGCGCGACATGAGCTTGGCGGCGAGGTCGTGATCGTCGACGCTTCTCTGAGTTCTGACCGTCGTGGCGATCCGCTTCAAGTGCGGAAACGCGGCCAGCGCTTCGGTGGCGCTCGCCTGAAAACGCTCCTGGGCCGGTATCGCCTGGAAATCGCGGCCCAGAATCAGGGCCATATCGCGCTCCTCGGCAAACAGCAGATCTGACTCCGCTACGATCTCGCGCAGAATGCTGCGCGCATCTCCCTGCCAACGCTGCCACAGTTTTGCCCGGTAATTGCAATCAAATGATACAAACCGTTGCCGCGCGCGCGCCATCCGCACCGCCCGCAGCGCGGCCTCGGCGGCACCCGGGCCGACTGCGGGAGTCACTCCCGACACGTGCAACCCACTCACTTGTTTGAAGATTTCGGGCCAGTCCAGCAGATCTGGAGCTGCCTGCGCGAAAGCCGAATCCGCGCGATCGTATAGCACCTCGGACGGACGGTGTCCTGCGCCAACGGCAAGAAAGTACAGTCCCATCCGACCGGGGCTGGTGTGGACCGCCTCAGTCCGGACACCGTGGCGGCGCAATTCCCCGATGCAGGCCTTTCCCAGCGCGTTGTCCGGCACGACACTGGCCATCAAGGCGGTATGGCCGAACTGTGCGAGCGATACCGCGACGTTAGCCTCCGCGCCGCCGATGTGGACAGCCAGCGAGCCTGTTTGGAGCAGTTGCTCGTTGCCCGGCGCGGACAGCCGCAGCAGCAATTCGCCGAAACAGGCGAAGCCTGAGGGAGCGCGACCGTTCTTTTGAGCATCTCTCAACATTGACCCCCTCTTTGATCCTGTCTGTCAGCGGCCTTTCAACCGGCTTTCACGGTCGCGCCGCGCGCCTGCCATCGCCTGCCAACTCCCCCGTTGCCGGGGATTTAGCTGGTGCACTCTAACCTTCGATCGCCAGCTCGTCATAGGCCTGGGCGAGGCTGTTTCTGAAAGTCGCTTCCCGCACCAGGCTGGCCGGAAATACGGTATGGAGTCCGAGGAAAGCGGGCACGTCATGCCGCGCGCGGTTTTCACAGCCCCCACCAATCTCAAAGAGTCGCTCGGAGAGCGGGTCCGTAACACGCTCGCCGCGCGCCGCCTGGCGGCGTACGAAATGCATCCAGCCGGCGACCGCGATGCACAGCCGCTCTATCGGACGGCCCGCTTCGAGGTTGTCGGCGATCGTCCCGAGCAACCGGAAAGGGAGCTTTTGCGACCCGTCCCATGCGATCTGCGCCAGGGCGTGCCGGATCGCCGGATTGCGGAAGCGCCGCAGGATCGTGTCGATGTAGGCATCCAGATCCAGACCTCGCGGTGTGCGCAAAGTGGGCCTGACATCCTCCTTCATCATCGTCGTGACGAGCGCGCAGAGACTCTCGTCCTTCATCGCGTCCGCCACCGTCTGATGACCGGCGAGCAGACCGAGATAGGCGAGCGAAGAGTGCGAGCCGTTGAGAAGACGCAGTTTCGCTTGGTCGTAGGCCGCCACGTCGTCCGTAACGATGACACCGGCGCTGGCCCAGTCGGGGCCTCCGACGGCGAGACGGTCTTCCAACACCCACTGCGCGAAACTCTCGCGTTGCACGGGCCAGCGATCCTCCATACCGAGCACGCCTTTGACTCGTTCTCGGAGCGCATCGGTCGTCGCGGGGGTGATGCTATCCACCATCGTGCGCGGGAAACTTGCGTGATCCTCGATCCAGCGTGCGAGGCTCGGATCGCGGAGTTCAGCGAGTTGGCGCACGGCACGGGAGAGTCGCGTACCGTTGTCGGTGAGGTTGTCGCAACTGATGAGCGTGAGCGGCTCCGACCCCGCGACGCGTCGGCGCCGCAATCCTTCGACCAGGTACCCGATCAGACTCGTCGGAAGTTGGGGCGCGCGCAGATCGCTCTGGATGTCTGAGTGGGTTGTGTCGAGAGCCCCTTTCGCGTCCAGGCAATATCCTTTTTCGGTCACAGTGATGGTGACCACGCGGGTCGTCGGCGCGGATAGCCTGTTGAGGACGTTTTCCGGGTCCTGCGGGGCGACCAGGATTTCCTGCAGTGCCCCAATCACCTGATACGAGATCTGCTCGTCGAGAGTGGCGAGCGTATAGAGGCCGTCCTGAGGCGAGAGCGCGTTGCGCACGTCGGGGCTTCGGAGCGAAACGCCGCAAATGCTCCAGCGATCATCGGCCGCCAACAGCTTTTCCACGAACCAAGCCTGGTGCGCCCGGTGAAAGGCGCCCGGCCCGAAATGAACGATACCAGGGCGCAGGGTGGCCCGCCCGTAGACGGGACGCTGAACGTCCGCCCCGAGTCGCTCTAGGTGCGCCTGAGATAGATAATTATCGGGAGACACCGGTGTCATTTAAAGACGCCGCGGTTCTTTTGTCCAGCCCGGGCGGACGCGTAGACTGCTCGCCCCTGCCGCGTATCGAGGTAGTCCGAACACATCCGCATGGTTA
>DATBCZ010000338.1:0-2030 GCA_036270175.1 Steroidobacteraceae bacterium
AGCGTCATGTCGCGTCTGGACGATACCTGCGTGTTGTATCGGGGCGGAGAGGCGGCGCTCGCCATTGCAAAACAGGGTGCTACCGCAGTTAAGGCTGCCGGTGGTAGTGGAACGGCGCTGGGCAGACAGCGGCTGAGGCAACTCGATCGCCGCCTCCTGGATTTGAATGTCTCGCCCGGAGGTAGCGCCGACCTCCTGGCCGCGGCACTGTTTCTCGATGCCGTGGAGCGAAGACAGAACGAAGTTGCGCCTGATGAAAGCGTGGCCGAGCATTCTGAAAGCCAGGCGGCCGTCTCCCGCCGCCCGGCGGAGGTTTCCCAAACCCCGGCGGAGGCCTTCCATGGAACGCATTGAGTTCGACTATCCGGCGAAGCGCAAGGTATCCGGCAGAGCCCATGTCGGCGTCGTGGGCTCCGGCGATCTCGAGGTGCTGCTCGAGCCAACCGAAGGCAATAGCTCGCACGTCCTCATCTGTACGAGCGTGGACGGCTTTCGAGAAACCTGGAAAGCCGTGTTAGACCGATTTTTTTCCCGGTACGACGGCGCTGTGCGCATCGAGATCAATGACGCCGGAGCAACCCCCGGCAGTGTTCAGCTGCGTCTGGAGCAGGCCGTGGAGGTGAGCGAGTTATGAGCGCCGCGAGAGACGACCTGGCCTTCATCAACCGACAGAGCTTCATCGAGCTCCAGGCGCGCGAACGGGCAAAAGCACTCTTCGACCCGGAAACTGCGCGCGAGTTGGTCGGCCCGTTCGACCGAGTCGAATCGCCTTGGTTGCCGTTGCAAGGCGTGACCCCACAGTCCGACGACGGTTGCGTCGTGATGAAAGGAAAAATATCGGGTCGACCGGCCGTTGTGATGGCCCTCGAGGGCGCATTTCAGGGCGGCAGCCTGGGCGAGGTCTCCGGTGCCAAACTGACGGCGGCCCTGGACCTGGCGCGCGCCGACTGCGAGAGAGGCATATCGACCGCCGCGGTCCTATTGCTCGAGACTGGCGGCGTGCGTTTGCAGGAGGCCAATCTTGGGCTTGCGGCGGTCGCGGAAATCATGGCGGCTATCCTCGACCTGCGGCGCTACGCTCCTGTCATTAGTGTTGTCGCCGGCACAGTAGGGTGCTTTGGAGGAATGTCCCTCGCCGCCGGGCTCTCGAGCTACATCGTCATGACTCGGGAGGCGCGCCTGGGACTGAACGGTCCCGAGGTGATCGAGCAGGAATCCGGTGTCGATGAGTTCGACGCGAGTGATCGAGCGCTCATCTGGGCCATCCACGGCGGCGAGCAGCGTTACGCGACCGGCCTCGCCGATGCGCTCGTCGACGACGATACTCAACAGGTTGGAGCAGCGATCCGAGGATTTATCGCGAAGGGCTCTCCAACTGTGCACAGAAGTTCGCAAGTAGCGCTCCATCGCAAGCGTATCGAAGCACTCGATCCGACGCGGCAATTCGACCCCCAGGAACTTCGGGCGCAATGGGGCGCGGGCGACAGCACTGCGAGTGGAATCTCCGCAGGTGGAGTCTCCGCCGGTGAGAAGGAGCGGTCATGAGCGAATACACCGGAGCCCGGGGCACTGCATGGTTCCGCGCTCTCACTGGCAATGTGCCACCGATGACGGGCGACCCTCGATCCGTGCTGACGGCCGACGCTTCGATTGGCGACGCGCCCGCAAGATTCCTGTGCGTGGTACCCGACCCGCAGGCGCGCTTCCCCTGTGCTCGTCATGGCGAAGTAGGTTTGGAAGAAGCCTACACCCTTGCAACACGAGTGCGCGAAGTCATTGACGCCGATCAGAACGCCGTCAAGCGGCCAATCATCGCCATCGTCGATGTGAAGAGTCAGGCCTACGGACGACGTGAAGAGACAGCGGCGATATTTCTTGCCGCGGCGGCGGCTGCCGACGCCTACGGTTCAGCCCGGCTCGCGGGGCATCCCGTGATTGCGCTGGTCGTTGGCCATGCTTTTTCTGGCGGGTTTCTAACTCATGGTTACCAGGCGAACCGAATACTGGCATTCGACGATGACGGCGTCATG
>DATBCZ010000339.1:0-5433 GCA_036270175.1 Steroidobacteraceae bacterium
ATCGCGGAGTTCAGTAAGCGTGGAATTCCGGTGTTCAATACTCCGGGTGCGAATGCGAACGCCGTGAAGGAACTCGTGCTGGCGGGTCTTTTGCTCGCGGCGCGTAATGTTTGTCCTGCGTGGGAGTTCGCTCGTTCGCTCGAGGGCGATGATGACGCGATCGACGCAGCCGTTGAGAGCGGCAAGAAAAAGTTCGTCGGATTCGAGATGCCGGGCCGCACGCTCGGTGTGGTTGGCCTCGGTGCAATCGGTGTCGAGGTTGCCAACTCGGCGTTGGCTCTCGGAATGAAAGTCCTCGGCTACGATCCTCAGATCACGGTGCAGCGCGCGTGGCAATTGTCCGCCAGCGTCGAGCAGGCGTTGTCGCTCGATGACCTGTTCGCGCGAGCGGATGCGGTGACCGTCCACGTGCCACTCAATGACCACACCCGGAAACTCGTCAACGAGGCGCGCCTGAAACTGATGAAGAAGTCGGGAATCCTCCTGAACTTCGCGCGTGCCGCGATCGTCGACGATGCGGACGTCATCGCCGCACTCGACGCGGGCCGACTGCATGCCTATGTCTGTGACTTTCCCAACACCCTCCTGAAGGATCACGCGAAGGTCGTGACCCTGCCGCATCTCGGCGCCTCCACCGGCGAGGCGGAAGAGAATTGCGCGGTCATGGTCGCGGACCAGGTGCGCGACTTCCTCGAGAACGGCAACATCAGGAACAGTGTGAACTATCCCGAGGCGGTGCTGCCCCGTGCGCCGAACACGACCCGGCTCGCGATCGCCAACAGCAACGTGCCGAACATGGTCGGGCAGATTTCCACCTGCCTGGCCGCCGCCCGCATCAACATCGCGGAGCTCTTGAACAAGTCCCGCGGCGAATACGCCTACACCCTCGTCGACGCGGAAGGCACGATCGGCGATGATCTGCTGACGAAGATCCGTTCGATCGACGGCATTCTCGCGGCGCGGATTGTCTAACTCTCGAGAGCATTTCGATGGCAAAAAAGAAAAACGCCCGCCGGCCGTCGGCGGCGCCGCGCGCGGATCAGGACAAAAAGGCCCCCGCACCGCCGGCCGCCCTGGATCTCGAGAAGGTCCGCGGCCAGATCGACTCCATCGACGAGAAGATTCACGGCCTGATCAACGACCGCGCGCGCCTGGCGCAGCAGGTCGGTATTTCCAAGACGCGCGAGGGCCGCACGGTCGATTTCTATCGCCCCGAGCGCGAAGCGCAGGTGTTACGCATGGCCCGCGAGCGCAACTCCGGTCCGCTGCGCGACGAGGAAATCCTGCGGCTGTTCCGCGAAATCATGTCGGCCTGCCTGGCGCAGCAGGAGCCGCTGAAGGTTGCATTCCTCGGACCGGAGGGCACGTTCACCCAGACCGCGGTCCTCACTCACTTCGGTCATTCCGTTCGCGCGCTTCCGCTGGCATCCATCGACGAGGTGTTTCACGAGGTCGAGGCGGCGAGCGCTGACTTCGGAGTGGTGCCGATCGAGAACTCCACCGAAGGCACGGTGAACCACACACTCGACCGCTTCCTGTTGTCGCCGCTGACGATCTGCGGCGAGGTGGAGCTGCGTATCCATCACAATCTGATGGGCCTGATGACTTCACTGGGTCGGGTGGTGCGGATCTGCTCCCATCCGCAGTCGCTCGCGCAATGCCGGGCGTGGCTCGAGGAACACCTGCCGAACGTCGAGCAGGTTCCCGTCTCGAGTAACGCCGAAGGCGCGCGCCGCGCCAGGGACGAGAAGGGCACGGCCGCCATCGCCGGTGTGACTGCGGCGGAAGTCTATGGGCTGAAAGTGTTGGCCGCGGAGATCGAGGACCGCAGCGACAACACGACGCGTTTTCTCGTTCTCGGGCGTAAACTATTCACCCCGAGCGGCGAGGATCGCACTACGCTACTGGTCTCGGTGGGTCATACCGATGCCCCCGGCGCTTTGTCCCGGTTGCTCGAGCCGCTGGCGAAGTATCGGATCAGCATGACTCGCATCGAGTCGCGCCCATCGCACCGACGTAAATGGGACTACGTGTTTTTTATTGATTTCGAGGGGCATGCTGACGAGCCGCATGTGGCGAAAGCGCTTGCGGATCTGAAGAAGCGTTCCTCGCTGTTCCGTGTGCTCGGGTCGTACCCCCGGGCCGTACTTTGAGGCGATTGGCGCATGACTACTTCCTCCCATCCTCCGGCCCGTTACCTGGCCCATCCGGGTGGCAGCATCGAGGGCGAGCTCACCGTACCGGGTGACAAGTCGATTTCGCATCGTGCGCTGATGTTCGGCGGGATCGCCGAGGGCGACACTGAAATTACCGGCTTTCTCGCCGGCGAGGACTGCCTGTCCACGTTACGCGCGCTGCAGGCGATGGGAGTGCGGATCGACCGGCCGGAGGAACAGCACGTCCTGGTGCACGGTGTCGGACCTGACGGCCTGCAACCTGCGGCCGCGGCTCTCGACATGGGAAACGCCGGTACCGCGATCCGTTTGTTCATGGGACTTCTGGCACCCCAGCGCTTCGACTCGACGCTGATTGGCGATGACTCCCTGATGCGGCGGCCGATGGAGCGTGTGGCCGGCCCATTGCGCTCGATGGGCGCCAACATCAAGACACTCGAGGGCCGTCCGCCCGTTGAAATAGGCGGCTCCAGCGGCATGCGGGCGATCGACTACGTCCTGCCGGTCGCCAGCGCGCAGGTGAAATCGGCCATCCTGCTGGCCGGCCTGCAATCCTTTGGCCGCACCTATGTCACCGAGCCCGCTCCCTCCCGGGATCACACCGAGAGAATGTTGGGAGCGTTTGGTGTCGAGGTGCTGCGCGACGGCCCGCGAATCGCGATCGAAGGGGGCCAGACATTGCGCGCGACCCGGGTGAACGTGCCGGGTGATTTCTCCTCGGCGGCGTTTTTCATTGTGGCGGGGTGCCTGGCCGCGGAAAAGGGCCTGCTATTGCGCAATATCGGCGTGAACCCAACCCGCATCGGCCTCATCGAGTTGTTGCAGCAGATGGGTGCTGACATCCGGGTACTCCCGCACGGCGGCCGCAGTAGCGGTGACGATCCGAACCACGAGCCGATCGCGGACATCGAAGTCCGTAAGAGCCGCCTGCGCGGCATCAAAGTCCCTGAAGGGTTGGTGCCGCTGTCGATTGACGAGTTTCCGATTCTGTTCGTGGCCGCCGCCTGCGCCGAAGGCGAGACGCTCGTGCGGGGGGCGCTCGAGCTGCGGGTGAAGGAAAGCGACCGGCTCGCCGCCATGGCGCAAGGGCTGACCACGCTCGGGGTTGAGAACCAGTTGCTGGCTGACGGGCTGTGGATTCGAGGCACCGACGGCTTTGGCGGGGGCACCATCGACAGTCACGGTGACCACCGGATCGCCATGTCATTCGCTATCGCGAGTCTCAAGGCGCGGGCGCCCATCGAGATCCTGGATGTGGCCAATGTCGCCACATCCTTCCCGGGCTTCCTCGCCACGGCCCGCGCGGCGGGCTTGCACATCGACGCGACCTGACGGACGCTTCTGGCACGATGCCGCAATCCCCGTCTACGCCCTCGGGCGCCGTCCCCATAGTCACGATCGATGGCCCCAGCGGCTCCGGTAAGGGCACGATCAGCCGGGCGGTGGCCCGACATGCCGGCTGGCATCTCCTCGATAGTGGTGCCTTATACCGCCTGATTGCGCTGGCAGGTGCGCTCGAAGGTCTCGCCCCGGAGGACCGGGAGGGGCATGCCCGCGTGGCTGGCACGATGGACGTGGTATTCGGCATCGACTCCCACGGGGGTGAGCTGGTGACCCTGGGTGGGCGGGATGTGACGGCCGACATCCGCTCGGAAACAGCCGGGCAGGGTGCATCTCGCGTGGCCGCCTGGCCTGCCGTGCGTATAGCGCTGCTGGAGCGCCAAAGAGCCTTCGCCGCCCCTCCCGGGCTGGTGGCGGACGGACGCGATATGGGCACCGTTGTATTCCCCCAGGCCGACCTCAAGATATTTCTCACCGCAAGCCCCGCAGAGCGTGCCCAACGGCGCTATAAGCAGTTGAAAGACAAGGGGTCCGGTGTTAGCCTTGCCGCCCTTTCGCGCGAGATCACCGAGCGGGATTTAAGGGACTCGACCCGAGCGGTCGCCCCCCTCAAGCCCGCGTCCGATGCCCGGACGATCGATTCGACCGGATTGTCGATCGAAGCCGTCGTTGCCCGGGTACTCGAATGGGGTGCGGGCCGCCTCTGGGCTTAGTCCGGGAAACACCGGCGTTTTACCGCGCGGCGGAAGTTGTCGATAGTGGGCAGGCGCAGGATGCGCATGCCGTTGTTACATTGCCTGGACTGCAGCGGATGAGAGTCCAGTACATGCACGGTAATGTCCGTGCGAGTGAAGGTATGACAGAAAGTTTTGCAGAGCTCTTCGAGCAAAGTCTCGCCAACCAGCGTATTCGCCCGGGGATGATCCTCACCGGGCTCGTCGTCGACGTGACACCCGATGTGGTCATTGTCAACGTCGGTCTGAAGTCCGAAGCCGTCATCCCCCTCGAGCAGTTCAAGAACGAGCGCGGGGAGTTGGAGGTCAAGACCGGTGACAGCGTCGAGGTCGCTCTCGACTCCGTCGAGGACGGCACTGGCGAGACCCGTCTTTCGCGCGAAAAAGCCAAACGCGCCCGCACCTGGACCCGCCTCGAAGAGGCCTTCAACAAGGCCGAGATCGTGGTTGGTGTCATCACCGGCCGCGTGAAGGGTGGTTTCACCGTGGAGATCGAGAACGTCCGCGCATTCCTGCCGGGCTCGCTCGTCGATGTCCGTCCGGTGCGCGACACGTCCTATCTCGAGAACAAGCCGCTCGAGTTCAAGGTCATCAAGCTCGACCAGAAGCGCAATAACGTCGTGGTTTCGCGGCGTGCGGTCGTCGAGCAGGAGTTCTCCGCCGAGCGCAGCGCGCTCATGGAAAACCTGCAGGAAGGCGCGGTCGTGCGCGGCTCGGTCAAGAACCTCACCGACTACGGTGCGTTCGTTGACCTGGGCGGCATCGACGGCCTGCTGCACATCACCGACATGGCCTGGAAGCGCGTCAAGCATCCGTCCGAGGTGGTGAAGGTTGGCGACGAGATCGATGTCCGCATTCTGAAGTTCGATCGCGAGCGTTCGCGTGTCAGCCTCGGCCTCAAGCAGCTGGGCGCGGATCCGTGGGAGAACATTTCACGCCGTTATCCGCCGCACACCCGCGTGTTCGGCAAGGTCACCAACATCGCCGACTATGGCGCGTTCGTGGAGATCGAGGACGGCGTCGAAGGTTTGGTGCACGTCTCGGAAATGGACTGGACCAACAAGAACGTCAATCCCGCCAAGGTGGTGCACACGGGCCAGGAAGTCGAGGTCATGGTGCTCGACGTCGACGAAGAGCGTCGCCGAATTTCCCTCGGCCTCAAGCAGTGCAATGCCAACCCGTGG
>DATBCZ010000340.1:0-2927 GCA_036270175.1 Steroidobacteraceae bacterium
GACCTGCGCCTGACAAAGCCCTGCTCCCACCGGTCCTCACCACGCGTCACCGAGGCCTGAAACACAGCCGCCAGGACCGTAAGCACGGCCACGAACAGCATCTTCAGCCAGAACGAGAAGGTGACGAGCTCACGCACCGGCTCGGCGACGACCAGCAAGCCGCCACTAGCCAGTAACAGGCAAAGCGCACCCGTCAACCACGGACCGAACCGCCTCTGTATGGCCAACACCGTCTGGTCCATACCCACCCAGCCCAGCACTCGCAAAGTCATCATCAGCGTCGATCCGACGGCGATCCCGATGCCCACAATGTGCAGTGATTGAATGACAGGGATCATCCAGACCTGGTGGTTCTGAATGAACATGCTGGGAAGCGTGGTGGCGAGCCATACGGCAAAATCGTTCACGGTAGCCGCCGCCCAACACTCAAAACTTCGGGTACCCCAGCAGCTCGTGACCCGCCACCGTGTCACAGGTCTTGCCGGGTGCGGGGGGCGTCTTCCAGGGACATTTGGCAATCGCACTGTTGCCGGCCTTGGAGCCAAAATCGGTGCCGTCCCGCAGTGGGTTCACCTTGACGCTGACGATGGTGCCGGCTTTCATGGTCTCGGCCGTGATGCCCTGTTCCGCGACCGCGGCGGCGCCGGCCATCTCCACACCATAAGGGTGCGGCTTGCCGTCCTTGTCCTTTTCCAACTTACCGTCAGGACCGATCAGGTAGACGTGCAGCTCCGCGTGGTTCGCCTGGGCGACGAACTGATACACCACGCCCGTCACAACCACGATCTTCGTCTGGTCGTACATGGCGAACGAGTGGTGCGCAACAGCCGGCATGGCGGCCAGCCACACGGACAAAAATGCAACAGCGCCCGCGCTCGCCCGGGTCAGGATCGGACCGTTCTTCACTGCTCTAATCCCCCTCTATCACTACCAACCCTACAGCACCGCAGCTTACCTTGACGGCTTCCGCCGCCGCGCTCAATATATTCGTTGGTCGAAAGTGCTTTCGCTATTCGAAAAGAGTATCACAGGATGAAATTCGCGTGAAGATCGGGGCGCAGACACATCGCAGCACGTCCATTTCCACGTCAAACGAAAGTGTCATCGTGGTGCGTGGACGTAATCTCACCGATGAGCTGATCGGCCGGATCAACTTCACCGATCATTTCTGGCTGCTGCTGACGGGCGATCTGCCCTCTGCCGCCCAGCGCACTATCCTCGATGCCACGCTTGTCGCCATCGCCGAACACGGCCTGGTCCCGAGCGTGCAGGCGAGCCGGATGACACTCGCCGCGTCTCCTGAAGCATTACAAGGTGCCGTCGCGGCGGGAATTCTGGGTTGCGGTTCCGTGGTATTGGGATCATCTGAAGCCGCGGGGCGCTTTTTTTCCGAAATCGCCACGCGTGCGACCTCCGGCAACGTCGAGAGTGCTGCGGATGCGGTGATCCGCGAGTATCGGGCGGCTGGACGTGCCATCCCAGGTTACGGCCATCCGTTGCACAAAGACTACGATCCGCGCGCGCTACGCTTATTTGAGATCGCAGCCGGAGCTCTGGATCGCAACACGCACGTGGAAATCGCACGCACCGTCGCGCGCATCCTGCCGGGGATTCTGGGTAAGCAGCTGGCCATCAACGTGTCCGGCGCGATTCCTGCAGTACTGCTCGATGCCGGCTATCCGCTCGGCGCGCTGAAAGGCGTACCGCTGCTGGCGCGCACCGCCGGCCTGATCGCGCACCTGTTGGAGGAGCAGCTGCGGCCGATCGGCTTCGTGATGTCGCATGCCGCCGCCGCGGCTATCGACTACGACGGTGAGCGCCCCGAGGGATTTCAGGAATCCGATGACTAACTCAATCGAAGCCGCCCTGAGCGGCATCCGGGTGGTGGAGCAAGGCACGTTCATCACCGGTCCCTGCGCTGGAATGATGCTGGCGGATCTCGGTGCGGACGTCATCAAGGTCGAAAGCAAGGACGGTGACCCCTACCGCAGCTACCAGGGCGGGAATTATTCGCCGCACTTCCAGGCCTACAACCGCAACAAGCGCAGTGTGACCCTCGACCTGAAGTCCCCGGACGAGCGCCTGATTTTCGAGGGGCTGATCCGCGAGGCTGACGTCTTCATCCAGAATTTCCGTCCCGGCACGGCGGCGCGCCTGGGCGCGGGAGCGGAGCGGCTGCTCGAGATCAATCCGCGGCTCATCTATTGCTCTATCAGTGGTTTCGGCTCGAGCGGGCCTTACGTCGAGCGCCCTAGTTACGATTCCGTGGCCCAAGCCCTGAGCGGATTTCTGAGCGTGGTGGTGGATGCGGATCGTCCGCGATTCCTCGGACCGGCGCTTGCCGATGCCATCACCGGCATCTACGCATCGTACGGAGTTCTGGGCGCACTCATAAAACGCGGCCGTACGGGTAAGGGTGGCCTGGTCGAGGTATCGATGTTGGAAGCGATGGCGCACTTCGCGCTCGAGCCCTTTGCCGCATTTTTCGCGCTCGGTGCCACGCCCAGCTCGAGCGACCGGCCGCGGCTTGCGCAAGCCTATATTCTACGTACCGCGGACCAACGTCTCATCGCCATTCATCTTTCCTCCATCGAGAAATTCTGGGAGGGACTGATCACGGCGCTCGATGCACACGATCTCGCGCGCGACGCACGCTTCGGTGCACGCCTCTCGCGCATCGCTCACTATGAAGCGTTGAACGAGGAGCTCGCAAAGCGTTTTGGGCAATACGATCTTGCCACCCTGGCGAAGCGTCTCGGCGAGAACGATGTGCCGTTCGCACCTATCAACACCATCGACGAAGTGGTGCACGACCCGCAAGTTGCTCATCTCGGGCTGATGGTGCCAGTGGACTCGCCGCACGGCGCCAGGCAGGCGGTGCGCCCGCCTGTGCAGTTCTCCGGCGGCCGTTTCAGCTCGGTGCGTGC
>DATBCZ010000341.1:0-3060 GCA_036270175.1 Steroidobacteraceae bacterium
CCGGGCCCAACGTCCACCCTGAGCGCGTGCTGAATCGGCAACGGTTCGACAAGCTCGCTCGAGACCGGGTAGGCTACAGAATCATCCCAGCGGAAGTGGAGCCCGTAGTCGTCGTTTCTGTCGTCGGGATATCGCTCCCAGTACCGCGGCAGCCCAATGGAGTTAGGTGGGTCCTCGAAGCCGCGGTCGAGAAGGAGCTCGGCATGAATTCCGTGCTTGACGCCTCCGAACATCATCTCGGCGAACTGGCCGTAGAGCGTCGGACTGATCTGAGCCTCAACCTGCGCCGCGTCGATCACAACGCGCGCTGGCAACACGGACTGGCCACCGACAACTCGTGACGAGGATGCGAGTAGCCCCAATGTGAAAAACCATCGGGCGCGCATCACTCCGCCCGCCTCAGGCAAGCTGGCGCGGCCGCCCGTTTTGCGGAGAACTCATCGCGCCGCTCTTCCTCCATCGACGTAGCGTCGGTACGTCTTTCGCGAATCTTCTCGCCAGGAACCCGGGAAAGTGCATCGTGCGCAGCTTTCCTTCGACGAGCGTCTGCATTTGCTCGGCGGTGATGTCCGGCTGTGTGAATGCGCCTCTGTGATAACAGTGGCTGCAGTACTCGGTGCTGCGAGTGCCATCCGCATTGGTGCCACCGCCCAGCGGATCCCTGCTCAGCGGCATTCCACAGCTCTGGCAGGCCGGTCCTTTTGGTCTGAACATGTTTCCTCCGACCATCGATGAAAGCGAACAAGCGGCGCGCGCGTGCGCGCCGCTCGCTCTGCTCCGTGCTACTTGGCGCGCGTACCCGTCGAGTTGAGAACCAGCACTGAATCGGCGGTCTTGACCTTGTAGTGGGCGGTGGTGCTGCCGACGAGGCTTCCGTTCTGGACCCGTAGTCCACCGTTGGTCGTGACAGTCACTCCCTTGCGACGCACGCTCTGGTACGGGCCCGCATCGATCTCGACGCTGTCGCCCGCGACAGTCACCTTCGCCGGTATCGCAGCGCGTCCCGGGAACTTGATACTCCATCCCGAGGTGGTCGACGTCGCCGTGAGCACGTAATTCGTCGGAGTGGTGTCGCCACTGACGGGCACTGAGCGCACATCCCACTTGCCGGCAAAATCGGCGAGGTTCACCGGTGCCGGAGCGGGTGCGGGTGCCATCGTCGTCGCGGTGGTTGTGCTTGCGCTCGAGGACGCCGTCGTGTCAATCGCGGCGTTGTCTTTCTTTGCGCAGGCGGTGAGGACCGCAGCGCTGCAGCAAATCGCGATGCGGGTCGTGCGTTGCAGCGTGAACATGTAACCCCCGTGTTGGGTGAGGGACGAGTGTCGCGCGGCGCAATGCCGAGCCGGGCGAACGTAAGCCGGTAGCTCGACCGCTGCAAGAGAGGGGTGGGGGTGGGGCTACTTACGGGCCCTGGTCGACTTCACCTTGCGCCGTATCAACCAGAAGGCAAGGGCCGCCGCCAGCAGTCCCAGAATCACCCAGCCGGTGGGCCCCAGGAATTTGTGGATCTTCGTGAAATTCCGGCCCAGGACTCGCCCGGCAACCGCGAGCACGGTGCACCAGACAATCGTCCCGATGAAGTTCGCCAGAAGAAAGACGCCGACGTTCATCTTCGCCACTCCGGCGGGAATCGAGATGAGTCCTCGGACCCCGGGCAGCAGTTGCCCGATTGTGACATCGCGGAAGCTCTTGCCGGAGAACCGATCCGAGGCCCGGTCGACGTCTTTGGGCCGCAACAGCATCCACTTCCCATAGCGCTGGATCCATTTCTTCAGGCGATCCTCGCCGAGTGCGTAGCCGGCGTAATAGAGCGGAAGGGCTCCGAGGACGGAGCCGGCGGTGCCCGCGAGGATGACGCCGAGGAGCGTCATCTGGTCGCGGGTGGTCCTGTAGCCGGCGAGGGGCATTATCAATTCTGACGGAATCGGGAGGACGACGTTCTCCACCGCCATCAGAATTGCGACCCCCCAATAGTTCAGGGAGTTGACGAGATGGGCGATCCAATGGAGCATGGGGTGAGTAGAGCAAGCATGCTGCCACTCACCACATGCGCTTCATCACTTTAGTTGTTGCGGACGTCCCTCAGAGCTGCGCGGAGCTCGTTGGTGATAAGATTTGACGACGAGTCCATCAACTGGTTGAGTGCGTTCTGGAAATCGGCGACGCTCACAGAGCCGAGCGTGCCGGCGGTGATCACGGATCCGGGGATGTGACTATCGCTCTCGACGTATGGAGTGAGTCGATCGCGGCCGTGGATGTTGACGTTCCAGATCTCGCGTCCCGTGCGCCGGTCGATCAGCACCGCTTCCGCGAACGTGAAGAGATAAGCAGCTTCATCGGCTTTCGCGTTGATGCCGAATCTCGACATGCGAACTTCCATCAGATAATCCGCCTGGTTCTCGTCCGTGATCGGTCGAGTGCCAAGATATCTGCTCGCCCGTGTGAGCGTCCGCTGCGCGAGGGTCGCGGGGATATCCACCCTTGACGTCGCGCTATCGAGTCGCGCACTGGCGCGGCGACCCTCGCGCTCCCTTGCCACGTCGGCCCCTGCGCGAACAACTGCTTCCACAGGATTCTGCGAATTGCGCAGATCGTAGTAGCCGGTCAGGAGCTCCGGTGCGGGCGGCGCGATGTAAACCACTGCCAGCGTTCGGCTCGCAAACGGATACTCGGCGAGATGATGCCCGCCGCCACAGGCGACGAACGATGACACGACGGCTGCCACAGTGGCGAACGCACGGACACCGCAGCGCAGGGGCGACGTACTCATTTGGTTATCCTTGTCAGCTGGAAATGACTAGCGGCGACCATTCAGGCCGCCGCTAGACTCACTATCCAGACGACAGGAACGCGCCGGGGTTACGGCCCTTTGTACACCACCTTCCAGACGCGCCCGGCCTTGTCGTCCGTGATGTACAGAGCCCCATCCGGGGCGACTGTTATTCCCGTGGGGCGGTGCGCGGCGGCATCCGGATCCTTACGGGCTCCGGCGAATCCGTCGGCGAAGACTTCGTACTTCGACGGGCCGAGCGGCTTTCCGTTGGCCAGCGGGACGAACAC
>DATBCZ010000342.1:0-5649 GCA_036270175.1 Steroidobacteraceae bacterium
GTCGACAATATTCTCTTCGGCTCGGAGATGGTGGGCGCAGTGCGGGGCATCGATCCGCGCACCGGACATTACTACGACGACACGAAGCGTTATATCGATGCGCTGCCGTTGAGCGCGGGCGATAAGAAGAAGATTTTCGAGGATAACGCGCGGCGGGTGTTTCCACGGCTGGCGAAGAAGTTGGACGCGGCCGCGAAGCGGTGAACAGCAGCGCGCGGGACGTGACCGGCGTGGCGGCTGTTGCCACGCCTCCGCGTCGCCGCCTCATCGGACAACTTTGGTTCCAGGTTGTCGTCGCCACGGTGGCCGGCATCCTCCTGGGACACTTCTACCCCGGCGTCGCTGAGAAAACCAAGCCCCTCGGCGACGCGTTCATCAATCTCGTTCGGATGATCATCGGCCCGGTCATCTTCTGTAGCGTCGTCCACGGTGTCGCGGGGATGAACGACATGAAGCGCGTGGGTCGAGTCGCGCTAAAGGCGCTCGGTTACTTCCTCGCAATTACACTAATCGCACTCGTCATCGCCCTGATTGCAGTAAATCTGTGGAAGCCCGGCGCTGGCATGAATGTCGACGCCAGTGCCATCGACACGAAGGCGGTCAGTACTTACACCGCGCAGGCGGGTGAGCAGACGGTCACGCAGTTTCTGCTGAACATCATTCCCACCACTTTCGTGGGGGCGTTTGCGCAACCCAACGTGTTGCAGGTGTTGCTCGTCTCGCTGTTGTTTGCCTTCGCGCTGACGCTGACCGGCGAGCGCGGGCGGCCGGTGTTCTTGTTCGTCGAGGCCTTGTCGCCGATCTTTTATCGTATCGTCGGCTTCATCATGTGGGTCGCGCCGCTGGGGGCGTTCGGCTCGATCGCCTTCACTGTCGGCAAATTCGGCACGAGCTCCCTGCTCTCCCTGGGCGAGCTGATTCTCGAGTTCTATGCGGTCTCGCTGCTGTTCGTGTTGCTTGTGTTGGGCGGCGTTGCCTGGTGGGCGGGTGTCAGCCTGTTCCGCCTGCTGCGGTACATTCGCGAAGAAATTGTCATTGTGGCCGCAACCACGTCGACCGAGACGGTGCTGCCGCGGCTCATGCTGAGGTTGCGCGAGCTCGGCTGCGAGGAATCGGTGGTTGGGCTGGTGATTCCCACCGGGTATTCGTTCAACCTCGATGGAACTTGCCTGTATCTCGCGACCGTCGTGGTATTCCTCGCGCAGGCGACGAATACGCCGCTGGATCTCTCGCATCAACTCATTGTGCTCGCGGTGCTACTCCTGGCGTCCAAGGGTGCTGCCGGCGTGGCAGGGGCCGCCTTTGTGGTTCTGGCGGCTACCCTGGGAGCGTTGGGGACAGTGCCCGTCGCGAGTATCGCCCTGGTGCTCGGCATTCATCGCCTGATGGCCGAGGCACTCACGTTCGTGAACCTCGTAGGCAACACCGTCGCGACTATCGTCGTGTCGCGCTGGGAAGGTGCGTTGGATTTCCAGGCGTTGAATGAGCGAGTGGGTCTGCGTTGATTCGCGCCGTCAGTCTTCTGCCCACCGCGATCAGCGGCTTTTCCACGCGAATGTGCAGTAGCCAACACAGCGGCAAATCGATCGCAAGGGTCAAGGCCAGCGACAGATAGTCGCCCGGGCGCCCGGCGGGCAGCAGCCGATCGACCACGTCGAACACGATGGGGTGCGTCAGATAGATGGCGTAGGACCAGGCGCCTATGCGAACCAGCCAGGGGTTGCCTGCGAAAGTTGCGGGGGGACCCGCATTCGTCACCAACGCCGCGATCGCGAGCGCGGCAGATAGGGCGAACAGTCTCTCCCCGATCTGGGTGCCTGTGAAACGGCTCAGGAGCGCAACCCCAAGCAGGACCAGCACGGCGCAGGTGACCTCGGTGCGACCCAACCAGCGGAAATACTTATAGACGGCGCGCTCTTGCAACAGTATGGCCAGTAGACACCCGATCAGGATGTCGGTGTAGGAGCCCCACATCTGGGCCATGACGCCGTTGGCGGCAGTCAGGCCCGCGGTCACAGCCATCAGCCCAACCGTGACCTCGGCGCGATATCTCGAGCGCGCCAGCCACCAGAACGCCAGCAGCGGCCAGGCCAGGTAGAACTTCTCTTCGATCCCCAGGCTCCAGGCCTGGCCGAACGGCACCGTGAAGTTGTGGTGGAAAATCGGAAACTCAGGGCAGTACAGCAGGTAATTCGGCAGGTAGTGCCGCAGCAGATCGCCGTTGTTCTCCATGCCGAAGACGCAAGCCCACACGAAATACGCCGCCAATGCCATGTAGAAGAGCGGCATGATGCGGAAGACACGGCGTATCGCGAAGGCACGGATGCTGAGCTGCCCAGTCTCCGCCTCTTCCCGCAGAGCGAGGGTGGTGATCAGGAAGCCGGAAAGCACGAAAAATACCGGCACCCCCCGGAAGCCATGCAGCCTCCCGAAGGGATCGTTGCGCGTGTGATGAAGCAGTACCCCAAGGACGGCACAGGCCCGCACTCCATCCAGTGGGAGCATCCTGTTGCGAAGCCTGAAGGCTTCGTAAGTCAATGGGCTTGTCAATCTTGTTACCCATGCCCCGCGTGACCGCTGGAGCCCTCTCGGATGATACCGATGGTCGACTGTCGCATCACCGTTGCCCCAGAGCAAGCTAGGCCAGTGCTCTTCAACAGATCCCGCACGCCTCTTCTACAATAGGCGGCTGCGCTCGGATGTCTTAAGGGAACCTTAAGGTATCGACGTAATCATCCCCGGGGTGGCCCCGGGCACCACGCCAGGGCCGCGGGCGTATTGATCAGGCAGAGAGGGCTTTCATGGTAAATGTCGGGACAGGTAACGTCGCCACCGCACTGACGGCAGGCGAAACCTCTTCAGTGCGCAGTGCCGTCCTGCGTCTGAAGGACTACCTCATGAGTCAGATCGTGGGGCAGGACAAGCTCGTCGAGCGGCTGTTGATCGCGCTGTTGGCCGACGGGCACCTCCTGGTGGAGGGGCCGCCGGGGCTCGCCAAAACGCGGGCCATCAAAGCGCTTGCGCACGCACTGGAAGCCGATTTTCAGCGGGTGCAATTCACCCCCGATCTCCTTCCCGCGGACCTCACGGGGTCCGAAATTTACCGTCCCGAGGAAGGAACATTCCGCTTCCAGCGCGGCCCGCTGTTCCACAATCTCATCCTGGCGGATGAAATCAATCGCGCGCCCGCCAAGGTGCAGTCCGCTCTCCTGGAAGCCATGGCCGAACGGCAAATCAGTGTCGGTGCGGCGAGCTACAGCCTGCCACAGTTGTTTCTCGTCATGGCCACGCAGAATCCCATCGAGCAGGAAGGCACCTATCCTTTGCCGGAAGCGCAGCTCGATCGCTTCATGTTGCATACCCAGGTTGACTATCCCGACCGCCAGACCACGCTAAAGATCATGAAATTGGCGCGGCGTGAAGCCATCACGCAGCGTGAGCTGCCGCCGCCCGAGCATCGACTGAGCCAGGAGGTGATCCTGGCTGCGCGCCGCGCCGCGCTTGCACTTACGCTTTCGGACCCGGTTGCCGAGTACATCGCAGCCCTCGTTGACGCTACGCGGCGGCCCGAGGGTTACAGCACGAATCTGCGCGGCTGGCTGCGTTGGGGCGCGAGTCCGCGTGCCGCCATTGCTATGGAGCGCGGGGCACGAGCCCTGGCGTGGCTGGACGGTCGTGACTTTGTCACTCCCGAAGATGTGCAGGATGTGGCTCCGGATGCGCTCCGACACCGCTTACTTCTCGACTACGGCGCCCTGGCTCGTGGTATCACCGTGGACGCCTGCATCGAGGAGTTGTTGGGGAAAGTACCGGCCCCATGATCGCGCCAAACCTCGAAGAGCTGCTCGCACTACGCGGAGCGGCGCAAGGCTTACGGTTACCGTCACGACGTCCCGCCCGCGCTTCACACGCGGGAGCCCACCAGAGTACACAGCGAGGCCGCGGCCTCGAGTTTCAGGAAGTGCGGCCGTATGTCAGCGGTGATGACCCGCGTACGATTGACTGGCGCGTGACCGCACGGCGTGGACGCCCACACACCAAGTTATTTCGTGAAGAGCGGGAGCGTCCCGTGTGGCTACTCGCGGACCTGGGTGCCGCGATGTTTTTCGGCACGCGGCGCCAACTCAAATCGAGCGTCGTCGTCAGGGCCACCGCGCTCGTCGCCTGGAGTGCCGTACTGGCGGGCGATCGAGTCGGAGCGCTCATCGCCGGGAGTTCGTCTTATCGCATTCTGCCACCGCGTGCCCGCGAAGCCGGAGTACTTCCGCTCCTAGCCACGCTGATCGATATGCAACCCACCGCTCCATCGTCGCAGCCTTCCGACTGCGTGAAAGACAGCGTAAACGCGCTGATGCCGTTAGTGCATCCGGGGAGCATGGTGATCGCGTTGAGCGATTTCGCGACGTTGGATTCCGACACGGCGGCGGCATGGGCTGCGCTCGCGGTCCACAATGACCTGCGCCTGTTTTGGGTCACCGATCCCTTGGAAAGTGAAGGTCTACCCAACGGACGATTCCGAATCGGATTGCCCGGGCGTTCGGTGTCGCTGGATGGCTCGAGCACCCGCTCGGCCTGGCGAGCGAAATGGCGTGAGCGGGAAGCAAAGCTGGAGGAGCTCGCCCACCACATAGCAACACCCGTCGTCCGACTCGACACCAGCCAACCGGTCGAGGAGACGCTGCGGACGGTACTGGCGGTACGACGGACTGCCGCATGAATCAGGACTGGCTGAGACAACTTGCACCCGGGCACGCGCCGAGCCCACCGGGCTGGTGGCCGCCCGCTCCCGGCTGGTGGGTCGTCGCCCTACTCTGCCTGCTGCTCACGGCGGCTCTCGTATGGTGGGTCCGAAACCCCAGGCGCGTGTTACGCCAGACGGCACTTCGCCAGTTGCGTGTCATTCGGGCGAGCGATGCTGATGGGGCGGCCGTCGCGCGCGCCATCGAGAATCTGATGCGGCGTTATGCACTAACCGTATTTGGACACGAGCGTGTTGCGAAACTGACCGGGGAGTCGTGGTTACAGTTCGTGATCACACACGGAGGCGACACTCTGGCGGGTGCGCCTGGGCGCTCGCTGCTCAGAACCGCGTTTGGCAACCACGTTGACGATGATCGAACGCATTGGTTGGCTGCCGCCGAATCATTCATCCGGCGCGCGCCGGGAAGAAGGCGTGTTGAAGCAAGCGCGGGCTCTCGCGGTTCGAGCAGCACTCAGGCGGATCGGGGGAATCGATGATTCACCTCGCGTGGCCTTGGTTGGCGCTGCTGCTGCCGCTGCCGTGGTTGTTTTATGTTTTGCGGTCGCCCGTCGCATCGCGTGGTGTTGCATTGTTTGTGCCGATGGCCGCGACGCTGGCGCATCAGCCGACCGACATCGTGCGCGGATCTCGGAGCGCGCGGGTGGTTTTCGCGATCATCTGGCTACTGCTGGTGGCCGCGGCGGTGCGGCCACAGTGGCTCGGCGAGCCGCAGCCTGTCCCGACGACGGGGCGGCGCTTGATGTTGGCTATCGACACATCCGGCTCGATGGCGACGGAGGATATGGCAGGCGGGGCGAGCCGGTTGCGGGTTGTGCAAAGCGTGGCCGGGCGCTTCATCGACGGTCGCCATGGAGACCGGGTGGGTTTGATTCTCTTTGGCACGGAGC
>DATBCZ010000343.1:0-1935 GCA_036270175.1 Steroidobacteraceae bacterium
GCCACGACCACCAGCGGCAGGCTGATGAGAAATCCGAGCGCCAGCGCCGCGGCGCTCAGCAGAACGTGTTGACCAAGGTAGTCCGGCAGCAGGCGGGCGGCTGCGGTGAAACGCTCACCCACGCTCGGCTCGTTCCTGCATCAAAATCCGTACACGCTCCGCCTGACGGCGCGGCATATCCATGAGAGCCCGGACACCAGCATCCGGGTGCGCGTGAAACAACTCGTACGGCTCTCCGTCCGCAACGATTTCGCCCTGTCGCACGACAATGATCCGGTCGCCCAGCAAAACGGCCTCCATCACGTCATGGGTAACCATAACCGTGGTGAGACCCATCGTGTCGTGCAGACGCCGATACTCGGACCCGAGAGTGTCACGGGTAACCGGGTCGAGAGCTCCGAAAGGCTCGTCCATCAGCATTATCGAGGGACGCGCCGCGAGCGCACGCGCCACGCCAACGCGCTGCCGCTGTCCCCCGGACAGCTCCGAGGGCATGCGAGCCAGATAGCTCCGCGGCAACTCAACCATGTCGATCAACTCAGCCGTGCGGGCATCGATATCCGGCTGTTGCCAATCGAGCAGCAGGGGCGTGATGCCAATATTCTCCGCCACGCTCATGTGGGGAAACAGCCCGATGCCCTGAAAGACGTAGCCGATCCGCCGGCGCAGGCTGTAACCGGCCATAGACTGCACGGATTCCCCGGCAACACTCACCGTTCCCTGATCCGGCTCGATGAGCCGGTTGATCATTTTCAGCAGCGTGGTCTTCCCGGAGCCGGAATCGCCGACGAGTGCCACGAACGCCCGTGACGCGACGCTGAAACTCACGTCACGTACGGCGAAATCGCGCCCCTCGTCAAATGACTTCGAGACTCCCTGAAAAGCGATCATGCGGTAATTGAGGTCGGCCGGATCCGGCGGGCAGTGTATAGGATTGCCTCGAGGCGGCATAATAACCAGATCTACAGGCGGTGGAATGCCGGGAATGTTCTCAGCAAGGAGGAGACCCGCGTCCACAGGACGGCATGAGCGTCCTAGCCTTTACGGAGGCACACCAACAGGAGAGCGCGATGAAGATCAAGCGACGCGGATCAGCCGCCTGGAAAGGCGGACTCAAAGACGGCAAAGGCAGCATCACGACCGAAAGCGGCGCTTTGCAGGCGTACCCGTACGGCTTTGCAAGCCGCTTCGAAGGACAGCGAGGCACCAACCCCGAGGAACTCATCGCCGCGGCCCATGCGGGCTGCTTCACCATGGCGCTGTCACTCATTCTGGGCGAGGCCAAACTCGTTGCCGAGCAGATGGACACCTCCGCGGAGGTCACGCTCGAGCAGGTCGAGGGCGGGTTCGCGATTACCGCGGTGCACCTGACCCTGAAAGCCAAGGTCCCCGGTGCCGACAAGGCAACTTTTGACACCCTGGTCGGCAAGGCCAAGGTGGGTTGTCCAGTGTCGAAGCTGCTGAAGGCCGAGATCACCCTCGACGCAACATTGTTGACCTGACACTGACAGTACCGTGACGCGAGCGGCCGCGGGATCCCGGCCGCCGCTCCCGGGCGCGAACAACACTCAACGCGTCCCGGAAGCCGCCGCCTCGCCAAACAGTCCCTTCAGGTTACTCGGCTGCGACCGCCAATACTGCGGGGGCGCCTCCACGGTTCCTCCCAATTGAGCCGCCGCATGCCACGGCCACCGGGGGTCGTAGAGCATTCCACGCGCGAGCGCGACGAGATCAGCCTTGCCACTGTTAACGATGTCTTCGGCCTGTTGCGCTTCCGTGATCAGACCGATGGCGATCGTGTTGACGCCGGTGGCCTCCTTGATCGCCTGCGCGAACGGCACCTGGTAGTTGGGGCCGATAGCGATTTTTTGCAGCGGCGAGAGTCCCGCTGACGAGGCATCGATCCAATCCACACCCCGCTTTTTCAGCTCGTGG
>DATBCZ010000344.1:0-5231 GCA_036270175.1 Steroidobacteraceae bacterium
GTTTTCCGGGACGGTGACTTCGGGCCTGCTCAGTTTTACGGTATGTCCCATGGCGAGGCCGCGGCTGGCGATCGCGCCTCGCAGGAGATGGTCTTCCCGGGGCAGGCCCGGGTTCGTTGTGGGGGGATCGGGAAGCGCCTCGACGGCATGCGAGGCCGCGCCTCTTTGGTTGCGAAGTGCGCCTTCGGCCGCGGCAAGCGCCCCAGCGGCGTCGGGTCCGGAAGCGCGGATTTCAACTTCGTCGCCCTTTCGAACGCCCAGTGTCATCAGCGCTACGGTGCTGCGCGCACTCGCCTGCCGAGCGCGGGCGAACAGGGTAACCTCCGCGGTAAATCCCTTTACTGCGCTGGCCAACACCGCCGCTGGACGAGCGTGTATTCCATGCTCGAGGGATATCAACACACGGCGACTCAGCACCGGGCCCGGTCCGCCAGTGGGATCGGCGCCCGGGTCACCCGCCGGATCGCGACCGCGGCTCATAACACCCGCCCCCGCAGGCCCGGCCGGTAAGGTCGAGGGCGCTTCTACTTCCCGGGCCTCCCTCACCAACTCCATCAACAGATCGCCAACATTGAGCTCGCGATTCTCGTGGCTCCGGCTGACTCTGAATCCAGCGCCGTCCAGCACGATCACCGGGGTGAGCAGACTCTTCGCGCGCCGCGCCAGCAGGTCTATATCGAAGCTCAGCAGGCGATCCCCCGCGCGGACCCGCTGCCCCTGCCGCACATGAAGCTCGAAGCCTTCCCCGGCCAGCGCGACGGTATCGATTCCCACATGCAGCAGGATCTCGGCACCCTCGGGTGTACGCAGTGTTATGGCGTGACGGGTTGCTGGAACCGCAATCAACTCGCCGTCACAAGGGGCATACAAGGTCGACCCGATGGGATCGATCGCGAGGCCGTCACCGAGCATCCGCCCGGCGAACACGGCATCCGGAGCCTCCTCCAGGGGCGTGCTCCAACCCGCCAGGGGCGCAACCAGGATCAACTTCGACATCCGCGCATTTACTCCTGGAGTTGGACCCAATCCAACGCCCACATCGGATCGAGGGTTCGTTGCGTGAACCGCAGACACAGATCGTGGCGACCTGGTGTCCGCGGCAACCGGACTGCCGGCAGTTCCGTAACGGCGTCATTGCCGACGGCCGGCGCTAGCGACAGGACCGCGATCCGCTCGCCCTCACAGGTGTCCACGTGCACCTCGAGCTCGCCCGTGGGTGTCTGCGGTGCAGCGAGCCGGATCGCGTCCTTGTCCTTGCCGAGCTGGAAATTGAACGGTACCTGGCCAACCGCCACCTGCAGGGCAGGCGCCTCGGAGAGGTCGGCGGCGGGGAGGATCCAGCAGGGATTCATGAGGTCGATGAGAAAGATCGCGCGCTTGCCCCGCACCGGGGCGTCATCCTCCAGGGACAGTACCAGCTTGTCGGTGCAGGTTCGCAGATCCTGGCTGGCATGGCGCTCGAACGAGCCCAACTTGCGCGTCCCGCCGTCGGGGCGCAAAACGTCGGCGGAATATCGCAGGCCCAGGGCCCGGTAACGAGCAAACTCCGACGGCAGCCGCCGCAGGAAGCCGTTCCAATCGTGTTGCTCCGGAGCGGACCAGCCGACCTCGGCAACCGCGGCGGCACGTGGGAACGTCATGTAGGCGACCCGATCCTCGGTACGGATGTGCTCGGTCCAGATGTTGGCCTGCAATCCCAGGATGTGCTGTTGCTGATTCGCGGCAATACCGGGAGGCATGGGGTCGAAGTCATAAACATCGCGCAGAGATATCACTTTGCCACGCCCGGGCGGCTCGTCGCTGCCGGTGCCCTGCCGGTTGTCGAAATAAAGCGTCGGCCAGGGAGACAGCACCGTGTCGTGACCGGCGCCCACAGCAGACACGGCGCCCTCGAGACCGCGCCAGGACATGACCGTTGCATTCTGCGCGATGCCGCCCTCGAGGATCTCATCCCAACCGACGATCTGCCGGCCGCGGGCGTTGACGTATTTTTCGATGCGCTGGATGAAGTAGCTTTGCAAGGCCTTCTCGTCGGCCACGTGCAGCTCGCGCATTCGCGCCTGCACTCGCGGCGAGGCTTGCCACTGGTCTTTGCCGGCTTCGTCTCCGCCAACATGGAGATATTTTCCCGGGAATAGCGCCATCACCTCATCGAGTACATCCTCGAGAAACTCGAACGTGCCGTCATCCACGTTATACAGGTTGGAATAGATACCCCAATCGGCGGGCACCGCGCCGGGTGGCCGCTCCAGCACACCCAACCGCGGATAGGCAACGATCGCGGCGGTCGCATGACCCGGCATGTCGATTTCGGGAACGATCGTGATGTTGCGCTCGGCCGCGTGCGCGACGATCCGACGCACATCATCCTGCGAATAAAATCCCCCATAGAGGCGCGGACGACCCGTAGCCGGATCGATGTCGGCAGCGGCGGCCGGGCCCGCGGGGACGCGCCATGCTCCGACTTCCGTGAGGCGGGGGTATTTCTTGATCTCCAGGCGCCATCCCTGGTCGTCCGTGAGATGCCAATGCAACACGTTCAGCTTGTGGAGCGCCATCCAGTCGATGAACTGCATGACGAATTGCGGCGTCTGAAAGTGACGGGCCGAGTCGAGCATCAAGCCACGCCAGGCCAGCCGTGGACTGTCGCTGATACGCTGGGCCGGAACCGCGATTCCGCCTGCAGCGGAACTTCCGGAGGTGCTCAGTTGCCACACAGTAACGGCAGCATAGAACAGTCCGCGAGGATCGCCGGCGGACAGCACGATCCGCCGCGGCGACACGTCGATCGCATAGCTTTCGGGACTGGCACCGGCCCGTGCCTCGTCGAGCCGGAATGCGATAGAGCCCTCGGGTAAGGAGTCGTCGGAACGCTCCACTATCTTCAGACGGACGCCGCGAGTTTCCTCCAGCAGTCCGGCGAGATAACGTGCGATGCGCGCGGTTTCCGGATCCCGGGGGATCGAGATGGCAGTGCCCGCGCGGACCGTGAAAAAGCCCTCACGGAACGCGACCCTGGCCGGAGCGGGTATGACATCGACCTGGCGGGCAGGCGGCGTTGAGGGCGAGGACAAACAGCCGCTCAAAAACGCGAGAGCGACAGCGAACGCGAGCATCCATCGCTGCAACGGCGAGCGGGAGGTCGGGGGATTGGCGTTGCGCACGTCGTGTACCGAAATTCCGCTAAACAAGCGGGCGTGAAGCAGGCACCATAGCGGGTCCCGCAACAACGCCTGGCCGTAGATTTCGAGGCTTCCGCCCATGTCTGAATCCGCTCATCCCCTCGTACTTCGCGCCCGCGAGGCCTTGGCCCGCAGCGAAATCAAAACAGCCGAACTTGCCGTGGAAGAACGGCTGAAAACCGCCGGTCGCGACATCAATGCTCTCGAGGTGCGCTACCTCATTCAAAAGCATCGTGGGCAACTGGGTGAGGCTGCCCGCACACTGGACACGGTAATCGGGATCAACGCGCGCGCCGACTGGGCGTACAACGAGCTGATTCAGCTCCTGCTGACCCACGGCAAAGTCGCGGATGCCGAACAGGTAGCGCGCGCCGCCCTGCGCGCGAACCCCGCAAACAGTCAGGCCCACAATGCGTTCGGCGGCATCATCACCGACCTGCACGACCTTCCGGCGGGCGAGTGGCATTTCCGCCGCGCCCTGGAACTGACGCCGCAGCTGCCGGCGCCATTTCTGACGAATCTCGCCAACAATCTCGTGAAGCAGGGCCGCACCGCGGAGGCGGAAGGTTACTTCGCGCGCGCCCTGGAGCTCGCTCCCAACGACATGAAAACACTGACTTCCTGGTCTGCTTTGTGTGAGGCCCGCGGCGACCTGGCGCGCGCGGGAGAGCTTCTCGATCGCGCCGAGGCGGCCTCGTCCGCGCCGGAGGTGGCGTTGCAACGATCCAACCTCCTCGCACGGTCCGGAAAACACGAAGAAGCGATCGCGCTCATCAATGGGGGGAAATCCCTCACAGGTCAGGGTCAGCTCGCTCGCGGGAGGCTGCACGAGCGCCTGGGGCGCTACGATGAGGCCTGGCACGATTTCGCCGGCGGCAAGCGTAAGCTGGCCGCCGAGGGGGGCGGCCTGCAATACAAGGCGGATGCGGTCGAAGCCCTGTTCGGTCGGTTCAAAGGGTTTTTCACCCGTGCCAATTTCGAGCGGCTGCCGCGGGCGAAGCCGCGTCCGGACGTGCCGCAGCCCATTTTCATCATGGGCCTGCCCCGATCGGGCACGACACTCGTCGAACAGATCATCTGCAGTCATTCCGCCGTCGCCGCGGGCGGCGAGCTGTCCTTCCTGAGCGAGCTGCGCAAGATCGCCAGCGACCTGTTGCCGGCGCCGCAACCCTTCCCGGAAAACCTGGCACAAAGCTGGACCGCGGATCGGCACTACTCGGCCACCCTCTTCCGCGATTACTACCTGGCGCGCGCCGAGAGCCACGGACTCCTGGGAAACGGCAAGGCGTTCTTCACCGACAAAATGCCGTTCAATGAAGTCTATATGCCACTGTTGAAGATGGCGTTTCCGCAGGCGAAGATCGTCCACGTGATGCGCCATCCGCTCGATGTCTGCGTGTCCACGATGTCGAACGACGTGACACAAGGTTTCAACTGCGGCTATCGGATCGAGGATACCGCCCATCACCTGGCCGCGGTGTTCGATCTGTTCGAGCATTATCGTCGCGAGCTGGATCTCGGCGACTACGTCCTGCAGTACGAGATGTTGGTAGGCGATCCGGAAGGCGAGATCGCCAAGCTGACCCACTATCTCGGCTTGCCGCTCGAGAAGGGCTGCCTGCGCCTCGGAAAGCTCAGCAATCGTGCCGTCAACCGCCATACCCACTACGCGCAGCATCTGCGGCCCTACGTGTCGCGACTGCGGCCGATGATGTCTGCCTACGGCTACGGATGACGTCATTTGCGCAGACGTTCCGCGAGATAGGCGCGCAGTCGAGCCACATCAGCCGCTGAAAGCTTGCCGAGAAGGCCGTGTCGATGTGCGGGGATGTGCCCGGTTACACCGGCCTGCGCCCCAAACACATAGTGATCGAACATGGCTCGCCATGCCTCGCGCGTAGCGAGCGGCAGCGTCCGAAGATTCAGCATCGCGTGAATCAGAGCATCGAAGGCCGAGTCGGTTCCGGTCGCCGTACCGCCCGCGGCGTGCCACCAGTAGTTCACCAACAAGTTGAACGGCTCCAGCGACTCGACGTGATGCCACCATAG
>DATBCZ010000345.1:0-4605 GCA_036270175.1 Steroidobacteraceae bacterium
ATCTCGAGACCTTCACCGCCGACAAACGGAAAAAAGCCAAGCGCGAGCGCCGCCGCGTCGCCGAAGCGGGCATCCACTTCGAGACCCTCATGGGGAGCGCTCTCGACAAGCGTACGCTGGATACGGTGTACGCTTTTCACCGTGATACATTTCATCGTCACGGCCACGAGCCTTATCTGACACGAGAGTTTTTTACCCATGCCGCGCGCACCTTAGGTGACGCGCTGATGGTGAAGCTGGCAATGCATGGACGCACGCCGGTCGCGGCGGCGATTTTTTTCTGGAGTCAGGATGCGCTGTTCGGCCGCTACTGGGGCGCGGCCGCCGATTACAACAGCCTGCACTTCGAAACCTGCTACCACCAGGGCATTGAGTTCTGTATCGAGCACGGCATCGCGCGCTTCGAGCCGGGCACCCAGGGCGAGCACAAAGTCAGCCGTGGTTTCGAGCCTACCATCACCTGGTCGGCGCACTACATCCCCAACCGGCAGTTCCGCAACGCCATCGAGGAGTACCTCGAACGCGAGGGGCAGGCAGTCGACGCCTACGCCGAGGAAATCCAGGGACATGTTCCGTACCGCGGGAGGCGGCCCCCCTCCGGCGACAACTGTCCATGAAGACCGCGCCATGAAAACCGTCACCTGGCTGTCCCCGCAAGACGCGCCGGAATGGTTTCCGCCGCTCGAGCAGGCGTTGGACGAGCCACCCGGGCTGCTTGCCGCCGGCGGCGACTTATCGCCCCAGCGCCTGTTAGCCGCCTACCAGAGAGGCATTTTCCCCTGGTATTCGCCGGGGCAACCGGTGTTGTGGTGGTCGCCGGATCCGCGCGCCGTGCTATTCCCCGAGGAATTCAACTGCACGCGCAGCCTCGCCAAAACCATCCGCAATGGCGGCTTCGAGGTCATGGTCGATCGCGACTTCGCCGCCATCATTGACGCCTGCGCGGCACCGCGTCCTCACGCTCCGGGAACGTGGATTACGTCGGAGATGCGCAACGCCTACCTGCGCCTGCATCGCCTCGGGCAGGCGCACAGCATCGAGTCCTGGCGCGCCGGAAAGCTCGCCGGCGGTCTCTACGGGGTACGCCTGGGGGGCGTGTTCTTCGGTGAGTCGATGTTCAGCCGCGAGCGGGACGCCTCGAAGGTCGCCCTGGCCCACCTGGTCGCGGTGTGTCTGCGCAACAGTATCGCGGTCATCGACTGCCAGCTCCCCTCACCGCACCTGGCCAGCCTCGGCTCCCGGACCATTCCGAGACTGCAATTCCAGGCTTTACTGCGAGAACACGTCTCGTTGGGAGCCCTGCCTTTGCACACGTCCTGAGGCCGACCGATTTCCCACCCGCGGCACTTCTTTTGCCGCAAATTGCATTGGGGCCGTGCTTTATGCAGAATTCGCGCCCCTCAAGTCGATAAGGGCCGTATGTCTAAAGAAGATGCGATTCAGATGGAAGGCGAGGTCGTAGAGACCCTGCCCAATACCACATTCCGCGTGAAGCTCAAGAATGGCCACGTTGTCACGGCCCATATCTCGGGAAAAATGCGGAAAAACTACATTCGCATCCTCACCGGCGACGCCGTCACCGTTGAGATGACCCCGTACGATCTCACCAAGGGCCGCATCATTTACCGCGGTCGCTGATCGGAGCCCTCAACTCTCGCTGAGGGCTCCCAACCGTTTTTTACGCTGTGACTTCCGGAAGCTGGGTCGGAATGCATTCCAGCTCGAGCTTAGTCCCATCTTTCGCGACCGAGACGCGGACACTGCCGCCGCCGACGAGGCGTCCGAACAGGAGCTCTTCGGCCAGGGGCCGCTTGATGTGCTCCTGGATCGTCCGGGCCATCGGGCGGGCGCCCATCTTCGGGTCATAGCCCTTCTCGGCGATCCAGCGACGGGCATCGTCGTCGAGAGAGACGGTCACGCCCTTCTGTTCGAGCTGCATTTCGACTTCGACAATGAGCTTGTCCACGACCCGCTCGATGGTCACCAGGTCGAGGCCCGAGAACTGGATCACCGCATCGAGGCGATTGCGGAACTCCGGAGTGAACATCCGCCGGATGGCCTCCATGCCATCGCTGGCATTGTCCGAATTGGTGAAACCGATACTCGGCCGGGACATCTCCTGGGCTCCCGCATTGGTGGTCATCACAATGATGACGTGCCGGAAGTCCGCCTTACGCCCGTTGTTGTCCGTCAAGGTGCCGTGATCCATCACCTGCAGCAGCAGGTTGAACACATCCGGATGTGCCTTCTCGATTTCATCGAGCAGTAACACACAATGCGGATGCTTCGTGATCGCTTCCGTGAGTAACCCGCCCTGATCGAAGCCGACATAGCCCGGCGGTGCGCCGATGAGGCGCGACACCGTATGGCGCTCCATGTATTCCGACATGTCAAATCGCAGGAATTCGACACCCATGACCGTGGCGAGCTGCCGCGTCACCTCGGTCTTGCCGACGCCTGTGGGGCCGGCGAACAGGAAGCTGCCGACCGGCTTGCGTTGATCGCCAAGGCCGGAGCGCGCCATCTTGATGGCCGAGGACAACGCCTCGATCGCCTTGTCCTGCCCGAAGATCACCAGCTTGAGATTGCGCTCGAGATTCTTCAGGACCTCGCGGTCCGACGTAGAGACACTCTTGGCGGGGATTCTCGCCATGCGCGCCACGACATCCTCGATATGCCGCACTTCGACGACCGGCTCGCGCTCGGCAATCGGCTTCAGCCGCTGACGTGCGCCAGCCTCGTCAACGACGTCGATTGCCTTGTCGGGCATGTGACGCTCGTTGATATGGCGGGCAGCCAGCTCCGCGGCAGCCTTCAAGGCATCGACCGCGTAAGTGATGCCGTGGTGCTCCTCGAAGCGGGGCTTGAGCCCCATGAGAATCTCCACGGTCTCCGATACCGACGGCTCCACGACATCGATTTTCTGGAAGCGGCGTGCCAAAGCGTGATCTTTCTCGAAGATGCCACGGTATTCCTGGTACGTCGTCGAGCCGATGCAGCGGATCTCGCCGTTGGTGAGTACGGGCTTGATGAGGTTCGATGCGTCCATGACGCCACCGGAAGCCGCGCCAGCGCCAATGACCGTGTGGATCTCATCGATAAACAGGATTGCGCCGGGCTGCTTCTTGAGCTCCGTGATAACGCCCTTCAGACGCTTCTCGAAATCACCGCGATACTTCGTGCCCGCGATCAACGCGCCCATGTCGAGTGCGTAGATGGTGCAGTCGGAGAGTACCTCCGGCACTTTGCCCTCGACGATGAGCCGGGCAAGGCCTTCCGCGATCGCGGTCTTACCCACGCCGGCTTCACCGACATAGAGCGGATTGTTCTTGCGACGACGGCACAGGATCTCGATCGTGCGTTCGACTTCGAGCTTGCGGCCGATGAGCGGATCGATGCGTCCGTCCTGCGCCATGCGGTTGAGATTCGAGGTGTACTTCTCGAGAGCGCTGCCGCCCTCCGGATCGCGTTCCGCGTCCGGCTGCGTGTCTTCCTTGTCGGTCTTCTCCTCGGCGATCTTCGACAGACCGTGCGAGATGTAGTTGACGACATCGAGACGAGTCACATGTTGGCGATTGAGCAGAAACACCGCGTGGCTCTGCTTCTCGCTGAAAATCGCGACCAGAACGTTGGCGACACCAACTTCTTTCTTGCCGCTCGACTGCACGTGGAACACGGCTCGTTGCAACACTCGCTGGAAGCCCAGCGTCGGTTGCACCTCGCGTTCCTCGCCTTCCTCGAGCCGCGGAGTCGATTGGTCGATGTGATCCTTGAGCTCCTGCTTCAGCTTGGTGAGATCCGCGCCGCAGGCGCGCAGAACCTCCCGCACCTTCGGCGTATCGAGGATCGCGAGCAGCAAATGCTCGACTGTCAGATATTCATGACGCGCCTCGCGGGCCTGGTGAAAGGCATCGTTGAGGCAGTATTCAAGCTCGTTAGAAAGCACGTTCGTCAAACCTCTAGAAGATCAGGCTTCTTCCAATGTGCACATGAGCGGATGCTGGTGGTCTCGCGCGTAGGTCGTCACCTGCGCCACTTTAGTCTCTGCAATCTCGAACGTGAACACCCCACACACACCCTTACCCTTGGTATGAACCTCCAGCATGATGCGTGTCGCTGTGGGCCGGTCCAGAGTAAAGAACTTTTCAAGCACGTCGACGACAAACTCCATGGGAGTGTAGTCGTCATTGAGCAGAACCACCTGGTAGAGGGGGGGCTGTTTGACCTGCGGTCGGGCTTCTTCGACGACTACGCCGGTGTCGGGACGGGCGGGATGCTGATCGGGCATGGGGTTCTTTATATGGGTCGCCAAACAGCAACACAAGCCTGCGATGATGGTCCGAGTTTACTCCTGTAGAAACAATTGCTTGAGAGCGTGCGCGACAGGCCCGTATGATTGCCCCGGCGCGCGTGGCGCACGATCCGCGCGGGCCGTTGTCCATACCGCGTAGCCTGCCCTGTTTGCCCCTGGTCACAGGACCTTATTGCACCGATGAATGCTGCTTCATGGCTCGAAGGACTCCCCGCACCCGAGAAGTGGCGCACACTTCTGCTTGCGCACGGGCCCCGCATTGCCACGTGGACGCTTGCGGTGCTCCTGGCGGT
>DATBCZ010000346.1:0-10655 GCA_036270175.1 Steroidobacteraceae bacterium
CGCCGCCACTCGCAGATCCACGTCCATCTTGTTGACGGTGAGATCGAGTCGCCCCGACCACGCGCCTTGCAACTCCAGCGCTCTTGGCAAAGGATCGCTGACGTAATTCGTGGCATTGCGAACCTCAACACTGCTCC
This sequence comes from Steroidobacteraceae bacterium, assembly GCA_036270175.1. Lineage (GTDB taxonomy): Bacteria > Pseudomonadota > Gammaproteobacteria > Steroidobacterales > Steroidobacteraceae > 13-2-20CM-66-19. The sequence goes on from DATBCZ010000346.1 coordinate 138, forward strand.
CGGCGATATCCGTGGGCGTCCAGTTGGAATTGACGTCATTGCGATCCGCGAGAGCGACCACCTGCTCCACAAATTCAGCCGCGGCGCGCTTGCCCTTGGCGTCGGCAGCGCTGCCTTTCGTGTTGGCGCTTTTGCCCCTGGTCTTGCCAGCGGCCCTGCCCAGGGCACCATGCTGCGCCAGCCGGTGACTCGCCCCCACCGCCGCCGGGTCCAAAAACAGCTTCAGCGTCCCATTTCCCATCGCCTCCAGCGACGGCACATGCCGCCACTCGTTCGCCCCCATCACTTCGAAGTTGACCTTGTCTTTCAGCAGCGCCGGCGTTGCGGCGCCCTTCAGCACCGAATCGAACCACTCATAGCGCAGCTCGCGTAAATCCACGAGCGCCGCCTGGTCGACGCTGTAACCCCGCAAGGTCGGTTGCACCCCGCGCTGGGTCACGCCGTCGTCATAAGGACCGATGAGGAGTGTGTGATTGGCATGTGGGTCGTATCTATGGTGCTCCTTGAAGTAATACAGCGCACCGGCCTCCCCGGCGGCGTAGTACCCGGTAATCGTCAACACCGGGATATCGACCTTGGCGAACTCGCGCCCGTAGGGAATCAGTGACTGCCAGAACCGATCATAGCTGGGGTGATTGAGCCAACGTAGAAAGAACGGATTGGGCGTGCCATACAGGCTGCCGAAATCGCGATACGGCTTACCGCTCGTGTACCAGCTCTGATCCAACGACCGCCACGCCGCGTCGTCGTTATAAGTCTTCTCATCGATCGCGTTACTCACGTAGAGCGACCATCGGTAGGCGGAGTTGCGGAACACCCCGCCGTCATCCGGCACGTCGATACCCGGGGCGGTAGGCGATGTCATGGCAATTGCCTTGAGCGCGGGCGGCGGATGCTTGGCAGCCGCCCACCCGGTGAAGCCGCTGTACGCGCTTCCGTACATCCCCACTTGCCCATCGCTCCAGGACTGTTTGGCGATCCAATTGATGACAGCCCGCACATCGTCGCCGTCACGCTGATAAGGCAGCGGCGTACCGATACTCTTACCTCGACCGCGTGCGTAAGCGATCACTCCGACATAACCATGAGCCGCGACTTCCCGGGCGTAGCCTGGAGTGAGGTACGTCGTGTATTCGAGCAATGCAGGCAGCGGCTTCTGTGGCCCCTTGGGGCGCACGATCATCGCCGCGATGCTCACTCCTTCACGCACCTTGATGAGAATATCGTCCTCGGTCGCGTAACGCCGTTGCTCATCCTCGGTGTCCAGCGCTCCGACGATCGGCCCAAAGTTCCGATAGGCATCGAAAGTCGCGTACGCATGCACGAGCTCCACCGCATCGGCGAGCGCTATGTTGCCCTTGGGTCGCCGTTGATCAAACATCCGTTGCACCGGCTCCTGGAACGACGCCGGCGCGGCCCCCAACCATCCCATGACGGCGTAGGCATCGAGATCATTCAACTTCGGGATGGCATCCCGGTATGCCTTGGTGAACGCCTGCGCGAACGGTATCCGCTCTGTCGCCTCGATGGCCCGGGCATGCGCATAAAGATCGAGTATCAAACTTCGCCCGACCGGTCGTCCCGCGTCGGTGCTACGCCGCCGGTCCCGCAGCGATTGACGCGATTCATAGGCGGCGGCGTAGTTGCCCGCGACCAGTTGCAAGGCCGACAGATTCGCCAGGTAGCGCTCCGGATTGTCTTCCTGGTAGACGGGCAGCATGCGCTCGGCGAGATCTCGCATGACCCCTGGCGTCCCCGGATCGCTGGCCGCGGCCGGCGGACGGAAGTCGAAATCCTGGGCGCCGGCCAACGGTGCGAGTGCCGCAAGCAACATCAGTAAGCACAGTGCCCGCAATAGCCTCACCGCGCTCATCCCTTGCCCGCCGACTTCACGAGATGCAACACGCGCGAAAAAAACGGATCGCGCGCCTGCGCCGCCCGCCCGATGTTGATGAGAGCGGTGCGCTCGAGCTCCTTGGCGAAGACATCCGTCACCCGCTCGAGTGTCTCGTCGTCGAGCGACCCGAAGGTGTCGTCGACGAGCACCCACGGCGGCCTCTGCAGCACGATGCGGGCGAAGGCCAGGGAGGTTTGCTCATCCTGACTCAGCTCCCGGTCCCAGCGGGAGGTCGTATCGAGCTGGGACTCGAGCCGCTCCAATCCCAGCCGGCCGAGCGCGTGCGCGAAAGCACCGGGCTCGAAATTCTCCACCTTCAGTGGATAGGCGAGAACCTCGCGCAAGGTGCCTCGGGGCAGATAGGGCGTGCCACGCGGCAGATAAAAAATGGGCTCGTCCTTCGGATACGCGATGTCACCGGCGCCCCACGGCCAAAGGCCCGCCAACGCGCGAAACAGCAACGTCTTACCCGTCCCCGGCGCACCAATGACCAGAAGTCGCTCCCCCGCCCGGACGACCACATTCTTTTCCTTGAGTAGATCCCATCCAGCCGCTGACACGATCCGGAGGTTGCTGATTGTAATCGCGCTGGCCTCGCCTTCCGCGTAATTGATGCGACTGTCGAACTCGCGCAGCTCCTCGGTATGCGTCAGGGCATAGCGGAAACTCGCCACCCGCAACAAGGTGGCGCGCCAGTCGGCAATCACACTGAAGTTGTCCACGAACCAGCGCAGTGAGGACTGCGCCTGTGTGAAAGCCGCGGCGGCCATCATGAGGCCGCCGAATGAGATCTTGCCCGCGAAGTAGATCGGGGCGGCGACCAGGATCGGCGCGACAATGGTCACCCAGCCGAAGCCGGCCGTAACCCAGGTGAGATTGGTGAGTCCCCTCACGAGGCGGCGCGTCGCGACCAGGACGTTGCCGATATGAAGCTCGATGCGGCGGCGCTCATCCGGCTCGCCGCCCGCGAGCGAGATGCCATCGAGATGCTCGTTCACCCGCACGAGCGAGAAGCGCAGATCCGCCTCACGCGCATAGCGCTCCGAATTGCGGTTGATGAGACTGCCGCCGACCCAGTAACTCACGAGCGAGCCGAGCCCGGCGTACACCACCGCCGCCCATACCATGAAGCCGGGGACCGCATAGTCCCGGTCGGCTACACGGAACACGAAGTCGTGCGACAACCCCCACAGGATCCCCGCGAATGAGGCGAACAGAATCGACGCCTGCAACAGTCCCATGCCGAGGTCGGACGACAGCTCGCAGAGTTTGCGGGCATCCTCGTGCATGCGCTGGTCGGGGTTCACTCCCATGGCGCCCGCATTGGCGAGCTGGAAGGCGCGCCGTGGCTGCATCCAATCCCGCACCAGGTCGTGCAGCAGGCCGTCGCGGAGTTTGAGTTTCAACATCTCGCCCAGCCATTTCTGCGCCACGTTCAGCACCAGCAGGCCGAAAGCGATGATGGCAAAGACGCCGAGCTGCCTGAGAAAATCGTGCAAATCGCGGCGCGAAATCGCGTCGTAGAAGGGCTTGTTCCAGGCGTTGAGCCGGATCTGGCCATACGCCGTCGCGACAATGACCAGAAACAGACCGACGATGAGAAGAACGAGAGTTTTACCGACGCCGGAACCGGCGATGGCGCGGGCAATGAGACCGACCTGCCTGAACAGTCCCTGAGCGACCGCGTCGCCCTCAGGCGCGGCGTGGCGCGCCTGTTCGGTCTTCGGGTTCAGTGTGTCGGCCATATCCGCCCCACTGCACCACATTTCGTGCCCGGGTCAGAGGCCATCGAGCCCCTGGAGCCACCCCTACAGGTGCAAACCGAGGTGCCGACAGGCATTACGACGGGCAACGACACTGGAGATGAAAGCAGCGTAACTCCATGCAAGATGCCTTGCGGATGTCTGCGCACCGGTCTTCTGGTCGAACTGCTCGGACATGTCCCCATTGGGCGGAGTGAAGGCGCGCACGGTCTCGAGAAACGCATCACCACGATTTACGAAGGCCAGGCCCTCGCCAGGTGCCAACTGTTGGCCAACAGCCGCACGAAAGCAGAATTCAGCCGCCGCGAGTGTCGAGAAGTAGTAGGCCCCCCCGGAATAATACACGTCGCCCTTGTAACGGCCCATGGCGATGCCACGCCCGGCGGGACGGTTCCGGTTGATCGGGTACTCGGCTTCGAACAACCCTTCCAACCGCGCCAACGTGGCCTGCATGCGGGGATCCTCCACGGAATGTGCCCCTGCACCATTGCTGCCGTGAATCGCTGCGAAAATCACTGCAATATCGAGCTCCTTGCTCGACGTCGCACCGCCTTCCAACACTCGCGAGCGGTAGTATCCGGCATCCTCGAGCCAATAGCCATCGAGCCTCGCCAGGATGGCCTGTGCATCCGCCCGGCAAAGCCGCGCTTCCTCCCGATCACCCTTGCCGTCGCCGCGGGTGTCCAACCAGCTCGCACCCTCCTCCAGGGCCTCCGCGGTAATCCGCAACGTGTAGTAATGATGTCCTTTTTCCTCTTCCCAGATGTCGAAGGACGGCGTCTGCCAACTGCCGCGCGTAAAGGCGATGTCGGCCCGTAAGAGTCGGATTGCAGCGTCACTCAACGTAGAGTCGAAAGCAACATCACGCACCCAACGCAGCACCGCCAGCAGGCGCAGTGGCGGCCCGTCGTGTTGCGGGCGCGCCCACCTGGAGATATCGAGGGTGCCGTCGGGATTCACACGCGCCTCGGCGGAAACGAGCCCTCCAATGACGGACGAGAATTCGTCATCCGGGCGCACGAACTTCTCGAAGTCCGGCTGTACCCCGGCACGCCACGCGGACGACGCCACCAGGGTATGCCCATCGACTGTCAGCAGCGAGAGGCTGAACTCCACGAAATCGTGGAAATATTCGAGCGCCTTGGGGGCGGCGACGCTGCCATCCGCGCTCAGTAACCGCAGCGCGTCGATGACCACCGCGGAATCCCGGAACCAGTGGAAGAAATAATCCGGGTCCGGATCGTAGGCCGCGAGCACCGGGGATGCGACGATGGAGCCCTTCTTCGGAACCACCGTCCGTCCGAAGCCCGGCCGATGTTTCACGATTCCGACCGCGGAGATGCTCGGCAACATGCCGGCCGCGGCGAGGCGGTACTGCCGCTCGATCCAGCGATCGAGCTCGGCGCCCCGCGCCTCCATCAGCGGCCCTCTACCGCGGCCAGCCAGGGGCTGGAGAATCCGAGCCGGCGCAACCCGGCCTGCACCTCGGGAATACTCATGAACAGTTTCCACAACAGGCCGGTGCGTTGATTTTCGATCATGACAATGATCGGACCCTGGTCGATCGCCAGGAAGGTGTTGGCGGCCCAGTCGCGCTGCTCACAGAAGGCATCCACAAAACCGTAGGGTCCCCAGATCCGCTCGCCGTGCGCGCCGAGAAAATGACGCAACGCCCGGGTCGCTTCCAGCGGCGCGTAGGGCATGCTCGACAGGGCCGCCGTCGGGGAGATCGTGCCGTTGTCGGCGTCGGGAGCCGGAGCATGTGCCGCGTAACCGTCAGGGTCGTCGCTCGCGGTAAGCCCCCAACAATCAGCCCCATAACCCTTGAACTTCCCGGGGTTGGCAACACAGTGCGTGTAGTTGATCCGCACATGGTTGACATTCTGCTCCCAGTAGTCGGCGTAGCGATCCTTCAGGCCGCGGGGATCGAGCCCGCAGAACGAGTAATGCGTGAAGAACAGGGGCCCGCCGTAAGGCATCCCCAGCTGCAGCGGGATGTCGTAGTACGAGCTGCCGTTGAGAAAATCGCGACCCGAGGCGAAGCCGCGGTGATAGACCAGCGGATCGATGGGGTAACGTGGCGAGCCCGCCGCCAGCACATAGGTAATCAGACACTCGTTCCAGCCGCGGATCTCGTGATCCATCGCCCAGCCGTTGTTGGGACTCCAGTGCCAGTAGAGTTGTTTTTGGCCACCCTGGGTGTGCCAGTTCCATTCCGTCTCTTCCCACAGGCCCGAGACGCGCCCACGCACCTCCCGCTCCTGCGGCGTGTCGCGATTGAAATACTGCCGCGCGCACAACAATCCCATCAGCAGGAATGAGGTCTCGACCAGGTCGGCGCCATCGTCCTTGCGCCAGAATGGAATCGTGGCGGCGGTATGGCCGTTGATGAAATGAGCAAAGACGCCGTGATAGCAGGTCGCCCGGTACAACAGATCCAACATGCTGCGCAGCCGCGCGAGCGCCTCGTCACGTGACACCCAGCCGCGCTCCACGGCGACAATGAGCGCCATGACACCGAAGCCCGAACCGCCGGTGACCACGAGGTCCTGCCGATCGGGGGAACCGACCGGAATCCGGTCGCGCGCCATGCCGCAGTCGGGGTGAGCCCCTTCCCAGAAAAAACGAAACGTCTGCCGCTGCACGGCCTCGAGCAGGGCGTCATCCGGCAACTCGGCCAGGGAGCGGGGGTTGGATTCCAGTGGCACGGACAATTTCCTCGCGGTGTTACGGCGGCCGGCGTACCGGCGGCCGTCGTGACGGTGGTGTGCTCACGCCGCGGCGCTCTGGGCGCGGGCCGCCACGGCAACCGCGTTTCGCGGCAACCGGCGCAGACGCGAATCCTTCACCAGGTGCACCACGCGGGAAAACAGCCCGTCCTTTTGCTCAGCCCGCCCGATGTAGATGATCCCGGTGCGCGCCAGGTCCTTCGTGAGCACTTCGCTCACCCGCTGTAGTGACTCATCGTCGAGCGAGTCGAGCACCTCGTCGATCAGAACCCAGTGCGGCGCATGCAACAACAGCGTGGCGAACGCGAGCCGCTGCTGCTCGTCTTCGTTCAACTCGCGGTCCCAGCGCTTCGAGACATCGAGCATCGGCTCGAGGCTCTCGAGACCGAGCCGGACGAGAGCACCGCTGTAATCTTTCGCTTGGAACTTGTCGACGCTCGAGGGATAGGCGAGCGCTTCACGAAGCGTACCGGGCGGCAGATACGGCGTGCGCGGCATGTAGAACAACTCCTCACCTTTCGGGTGGGAGACTCGACCCGCGCCCCATGGCCACAGTCCCGCCAGTGCGCGGAACAACAGGGTCTTACCCGTGCCCGGCTCGCCCACGATGAGCACGCGCTCCCCGGCCTTCACTTCGACCTTCCGCTCGGCGAGCAACGTGCAGCCCGACGGTGAGGCGATTTCGAGATTCTCGATGGTGATCTGGCCGGGCTGGCCTTCGCCGAAACTGATCTGACTCTCCACATCATGCAGAGCATCGGTGGCGATGACGGCGCGCCGGAAGCTCGCGACACGTAACAGGGTCGCGCGCCAATCGGCAATCAAGCTGAAGTTGTCCACAAACCAGCGCAATGATGACTGCACCTGGGTGAAGCCGCCCGCGGCCACCATGAGGCCGCCGAAAGTCAGCGTCTTGGCGAAATACAACGGCGCGGCGACCAGGATCGGGGCCACCAGCGTGAACCAGCCGTATCCCGAGGTGACCCAGGTGAGATTCGTGAGCCCAGTGACGAGCCGGCGCGTGGCCGCGAACACGTTGCGGAAGTCGATTTCCAGGCGACGCTGCTCGTCCCCCTCGCCGCCGGCGAGGGAGATGGCGTCGATATGCTCGTTCACCCGCACGAGCGAGTAGCGCAGATCGGCTTCGCGCGCATAACGGTCGGCGTTGCGGTTGATGAGGCTGCCGCCAACCCAATAGCTCAACAACGATCCCGTGCCCGAGTAAAGCAACGCGGCCCACACCATGTAACCGGGGATGGCGACGTGGCGGCTGCCGACATTCAACACGAAGCCACTCGAGATCTGCCAGAGCACACTCACGAACGTGAACAGCAGAATCGTCGCCTGCAAGAGCCCGATGCCGAGGTCGGCCGACAGCTCGGCCAGGTGGCGCGCGTCCTCGTGCATACGCTGGTCGGGGTTGTCGCCGATGGCACCGGCGTTGGCGAGCCGGAAGGCCCGGCGGGGCTGCAGCCAATTCCCGATGAGATCGTAGGCGAGCCCGGCGCGCAGCTTCAGTTTCAACGTCTCACCCAGCCAACGCTGCGCGACATTCAGCACCAGCAGGCCGCCGGCGATGATGGCGAACATGCCGAGCTGGAAGACGAACTCGTGCAGGTCGCGGCGCGCCAGGGCGTCGTAGAAAGGCCGGTTCCAGTTATTGAGCCGGTTCTGGCCGTAAGCCGTGGTGGCGATGACCACGAAGACCGCCAGCCCGAGCAGCAGCAGCCGGTTGCGGACCGGCGAGGCCAGTAGCGCCCGGGTCATCATGCTCAACTGCGGCACGAGCCCCGCGTGCGCGGCTTCGTCGATCTCAGCGGTGGCGCTGGCGATTTCTTGATGCGACCGTTCTATCATCACGTCCAGGCTATGGCTTAATCGATCGACTTGGCAGGAGCAGCTTTATTTTGCCATTCAAAGGCATGCGGACGTTAGCAGTCAGATCACAATGTGTCGCGGACCCCGCTCCCGGGGTCGGTTCGTGAATCGCGTCGAGAAGCTCATAGCCGCCATGACGCTGGCGGAAAAGCTCGGCCAGATGACCATGACTGCCTCGACCTACGCGGTCACGGGGCCTGTTATTGCCGGGGATTCCACCCATTCCATCCGCGACGGAACGCTGGGAAACCTGCTCAATATGGTCGGTGCGGACCACTGCCACGAGATGCAGCGGCTGGCGGTCGAGGGCTCCCGGCTCGGCATTCCCCTCCTCATTGGCCTCGACATCATTCATGGCCACCGCACCCTCTTCCCGGTGCCCTTGGCCGAGGTGGCGTCGTTCGATCCAAAAGCTTGGGCCCAGACGGCACGGGAGGCGGCCCTGGAGGCCGCCGCCGACGGCTTGGCCATGACTTTCGCTCCCATGCTCGATGTCTCCCGCGATCCTCGCTGGGGCCGCGGCGTGGAGGGACCCGGTGAGGACTCGTGGCTCGCAGCCCGCTTGGCGGAAGCCAAAGTGCGCGGCTTCCAAGGTGATGACCTCAGTACGGCAGGGTCACTCGCGGCCTGCGCGAAACACTTCTGCGCTTACGGCCCGGTGACGGCAGGTCGGGAGTACGCAGCCGTCGATATCTCAGAGCGCACACTGCACGAAGTACATCTGCCGCCGTTTATCGCCGCGATCGATGCGGGGGTGGCCACCATCATGCCCTCTTTCACCGACCTCGCTGGCATTCCCATGACGGTGCATGTTGGCTTGTTGCGTGGGTGGCTCCGTGAGAAGCATGGCTTCGACGGCGTGATCGTGAGCGACTACAACGCCATAGGTGAGCTCATCAATCACGGCGTGGCGGCCGATCTGGTCGAGGCCGCGACACTGTCACTCAAAGCCGGTGTTGATATCGACATGATGTCGGACGCGTACCGCCGCGGCCTCCCTACGGCCCTGGAGCGTGGTTGGGTAACCATGGAGGATATCGACGCTGCCGTGCGGCGGGTGCTCACGCTCAAGGAGCGGCTCGGTCTTTTTGATGATCCCTATCGGCGCGGAGCCAGGGCGGAAACGCCGGCGGCTCTGGCAAACAGACGACGGGTGGCGCGCGACGTTGGAGCACGGTCCATCGTTATGCTGAAGAACGATGGTGACACGCTGCCGCTCGGCCATGTCGGGACAATCGCCGTCATCGGCCCGCTCGCCAATGCGCCCGCGGAAATGGGCGGAGCGTGGGGAGCCGCCCAGGATGTTGAAAGTCACGTTGCGGTACTCGCAGGTCTGCGTAATGCCTTGGGTGGAACGCAGATCCTCCATGAAGCGGGTGTAGACATCCAAAGCGATACGACGACGGGTATCCCGGGCGCGGTCGCGCTTTGTGAGCGTGCGGACGCCATCGTGTTGTGTATTGGTGAAGCGGCCAACATGAGTGGAGAAGCAGCAAGCCGGGCGCAGCTGGACCTTCCCGGGCAACAGCGAGCGCTCGCCGAAGCCGTCCTGGCGCGAGCCCGAGAGCTTGGCAAACGAGTCGTCGTCGTGCTGTTCTCAGGCCGTCCGCTGGTGCTTCCGTGGTTGTTTGAGAAAGCGGACGCCGTGCTCGCCGCATGGTTTCTCGGAAGTGAAGCGGGTAATGCGATTGCCGACGTTCTAACGGGACGTGTATCGCCCACGGGGCGAACCCCGATGGCATGGCCGGTGGCTGTGGGACAGATACCCGTCTTCTTCGGTGAGCGGCCGAGCGGGCGTCCCTACAACCCGAAGGACCACTTCACCAGCAAATATCTCGATATACCAAACGAGCCGCTGTTTCCGTTCGGTCATGGGCTCACGTACGGGCGCTTCGCTTTGTCGAACCTCCGGGTGACGCCCGATCAGGTGTCAGAGCGAGGCACTCTCGAAGTGTGCGTCGATGTGACTAACCAGGGAGCGCGGCGGGCTGAAGAAACCGTGTTTCTGTTCACGCATGACAAGGTGGCAAGCGTGACGCGGCCGCTGCTCGAGCTGAAAGGGTTCGGGAAGATTGCGCTGGAGCCGGGGGCGTCGGGAACCGTCACGTTGCAACTGCCAGCCGCGGAGATGCGGTTCTTGGGGTTGGACATGACCCCGGTGTTCGAGGCGGGGGAAGTGGAGGTTCTCGTCGGGCCCTCCGCGGACCGGGCGAAGTTGCTGGTGACCAGCGTCAAGTTGGAGCGTTAGCAC
>DATBCZ010000347.1:0-12046 GCA_036270175.1 Steroidobacteraceae bacterium
CTCCGGTGTACGGCGCGTGCAGCTAACCTCTTCGGGGTGGAAGACCTGGGAGAGCAGCGTAGTGCTCAAGGCTGGTGAAACCTTGAATATCGGGCCGGTCACCCTGGGCCAGCCGGATGCGCACCTGGTCGTGAGATCCGAACCCGCTGGCGCTGATGCAACGGTCGGCGGTACCCACCTGGGTCGCACGCCCGCCGAAATCGATCTACCCTCAGGTATTGCGCACGAGGTGGTCTTGAGCGCCCCGGGCTACAAAAACTGGACGCGCGCGGTGTTCGCGGATTCGGGTCACAAACTTTCTGTCCTCGCGCGACTCGAACCCATACTCGCGCGAGTGAAGGTGCAGGGCGATCCCGCGGACGCGGACCTTTTCGTTGACGGGGTGGCGCGCGGCAAGGCGCCGCAGTCCTTCGAGCTCTCTGCGACGGACCACAAAATAGAAGTGCGCAAAGAAGGTTTTCAGGTGTTCAAGACAACCGTGTCTCCCGCCGCGAATCTCGATCGCACGGTGCAATATCGTCTCATTCCGGCGCCACCGAACTGATAGAGAGAAACAGCCATGAGCAAGATACGGCGATCAATAGCAATCGTGACATCCGCCATGGTGCTGGCCGTTGGTGCCGTCGTTCTGACGACACACGCGGCTGACCAGGGCAGTCCGCCGGCTGGGGTACAACCAACCCGCCCCGCAGCGATGTCCACGCCCGTCCCGCCGAGCAGCGCCAAACCCGGTGCCCTGAAGCCCCCTGCGCCCGGTGCCCCGCAGGTGCCGGAAGAATCAGCAACCATCCGCGACGACCCGACCATCGCGCCCGATCCGAAGCAGTCCGCCGACAACAACGTGAGCTTCCCGAACGACATCTGAAATCGATGCAACCGTTTGCGATAGCGCTGGACGATCGGGCCGTCTCGTTTGCACGGGACGGTCATATTCTGTCCAGCGCTCCGAGCGCTGTCTGGGACGGAAGTACCGGTGAGCTGCCAGGCGCGAACGCGTGGAGCGGTCTGCGTCGCCATCCGACCGCGAGTTCAACCCGGCACCTCGGGTCTTTACTAACACAACAGGTCGCGAGCGATCGCACTGTCGCCCTCTTCGCGGCGGAGTTGGTGAGGCGTCTTGCCGCGCACTCTCCCCTGCCAGGCGAGAGGGTATGGATTGCGGTTCCCGCACACGCATCAACACAAGGTCTGAGCGCGGTTCTGGCGATTGCACGCAGTCTTTCCCTGCCTGTCGATGGATTCGTGGATGCCGCCGTGGCTTCGGTAGCCGCCCTGGGGCTCGAGCGGAGTGCGATCGTGCTCGAGGTCGGCCTGCACCACGCAGGAGCAACATACATCGATCGCGATGGGGCGCAAGTCCGACGCCGGCGTACCGCGATCACGGAGCGCGGCGGCCTCATGTCATTCTATCAAGGATGGCTCGAACTCGTCAGCGGGACCATGGTCAAACGGACTCGCTTCGATCCATTGCACGACGCGGCCACCGAACAACAGCTGTTCGACTCATTGGCCGGCTGGGCGCGCGACGCCGCTGTTGATGGATCGGCCTGCGCCGCTCTGACCAAGGGTACAGAACGGTTCGAAGTGGCGTTGACGCGGGACCAGTTCGCGCAGGCCGCGGAATCTGTGCATCGGGAACTCCTCCGGCTGTTCCACGAGTTACGTCCGGCCGGCGCGCCGGTCACGCTGGTTGTCCCGTCGATTGTCAATCATCTTCCCGGGCTACGCGACGAGTTGGAACAGTTCGTCGACTGTGAGCTGGTGGGTGTGCCGGACGGTTTCGCGGCGCTCGCGATCTCGAGGCTCGACTTGCCCGAGCGCGCGAGTGGCGACCCTGTCCGCCTGTTGCGTCGCCTGCCGGTATCAGCGGACCAGGACATCGTGGCTGATGTTTCGCATGCTCTGCTGAGTAGTCGCCAAGGTGAAGGAACGTCGCCATCACATCTGCTGTTGAATGGCCAGGTGTATGCGCTGCGTGGAGAGCCGCTCGTGATCGGGCGCATGCCGGCGGCGGGCCCCCGCACGATCGCGCTATCCGAAGGACTCGCTGGCGTATCGAGGCGCCACTGCACTTTGACGTCAGAAGAGGGCGACGAAGTCATTCTCCTGGATCACAGCAGCTTTGGGACGTTCGTCAACGGTGAGCGTGTCGCGGAACGTGTTCGAGTACGTGCCGGTGATCGCGTGCGCATCGGCGATCCGGGGGTAGAGCTTGCCCTTATCGCTGTAGACGCCGCGCGCAGCGTTACCAACTAGAGTTTCGAAGTGACGCAACGACGCCGCACCACGGAGGTTTTCACGCTCTCGTTTCTCGACTGCATCTGTTGCGGCTTCGGGGCGGTCATTCTTTTCTACACCATCGTCAGCGCTCAAAGCGGCGTCGCGCAAACCCGAGCGACAGATAGTCTGGCCGCCGAGGTCAATCGTCTCGACCAGCGGGTTATTACCGGTACCCGTGGCCTCGCCGCGTTGCGCAACACACTGGAGAAAACGCGCGCCGAGACCGCCAGCGCCGCGGCACAAAGCAACATCATGGTGGCGCAGCTCGCCTCCCGGAAGACGCAGGTGTCGAGTTATGACGCCACCCGGCTGTCACGGCAGGAGCACATTGAAAAGCTGAGGGCTGACATCCAGGCCCTGCAGGCAGGCACGAAGAGGCTCGAGGCGGGGAGCGATGAGCTCGCGCCCCCCGGCCAGGATGTGACCGCCTTCCGCAAAACCGGCGGCGACCGCCGCTACATCACGGGATTGAGAATGCATGGCCGGCGTATTCTCATTCTCCTGGATGTCTCCGCCAGCATGCTGCACGAGGATTTGGTCAGCATTTTGCGGCTCCGGAATGCGGACGATGCGCAGAAGCGCGCCGCCGCCAAGTGGCAGCGCGCGGTCGAAACCGTACACTGGCTGCTGACGCAGGTGCCCCCGGGAAGCTCCTACCAGATCTACACATTCAACACCAAGGCGCAGCCGCTGCTGTCCGACTCTGCCGGGAAATGGATTTCTGGCGGTGATCTTCCGCAGATTGCTCGTGGGCTGGACGTGTTGCAGACGCTCGTGCCCGCCGACGGCACGAGTCTGTACAACGCATTCGCTGCGACAAGAACTCTGAGCCCGCTGCCAGATCAGATCGTCCTCATTACTGACGGTTTGCCGACCCAGGGAAAGACCGTGGGCACACGTAAGCTGGTCGATTCCGACGCACGCGTGCGTTACTTCGACGAAGCCCTGGCGCAGTTGCCCCAACATGTTCCCATCGATAGCGTGTTGTTGCCGATGCAGGGTGATCCGGAGGCCGCGCACCGTTTCTGGCGGCTCGCGCGCAGCAGCGATGGCAGCTTGGTCATGCCCGCAAAGGACTGGCCATAATGCGCAGGCGCCGCTCGGTGGAGGTCTTCAGCCTCTCGTTTCTCGACTGCATCTGTTGTGGGTTCGGCGCGATCATCCTGTTGCTGGTGCTGACGGAGATCGGGCGCCCCGCGGTCCTGGAGAAGAGCCGCAAGAACCTCGACGGCCAGGCCCGGGCGCTCACCGAAAAGCTCTACGCCATTCAGGGCGAGACGACCGAGCTCACTCGCGAGCTCGAGGGCAGTCGCGCGACACTCGAGCAGGAGCGGCAGAAGCTGGCCCGCCTTTCCGGAGAGCTCAGCGCCATTCGAGGTGAATACGCCAGCAGCACGCAGGATGCTTCCGTCTCGAACCGCGTGGAAGGCGAGCTCGTCGCGGCTTATCAGAAGCTGAGCGCCGAGATGCAGCGTCTCCTCAAGCAGCGCGCCAAGCGGCCGGCGACCGAGGCCATCGGCGGAATTCCCGTCGACAGCGAGTACGTCATATTCGTCGTCGATACGTCCGACAGCATGACCGACAACCACTGGGACGCGAATCTCGCGATCATTGACGAGATTCTGAGTTTCTACCCACACGTGTTGGGCCTGCAGATCATGAACGATCAAGGGACCTACATGTTCGACAGCACCAGGGGCAAATGGCTCACGGATTCGGACGAGCAGCGCGCGGAGATCCGCAGGCGCGCCAAACACTGGGCGGCGTTCAGCCAGTCCAATCCCGTTCCGGGCATGGAGGAGGCGATCCGCACTTATTGGGCGACCGACAAACGTATCAGCGTGTTCGTGCTCGGTGACGAGTTCACGGGTAAGTCCATACAGGCCGCCCTCGACTCCATTACGGCGCTCAACAAGCCGGGCCCGGACGGACGGCGCCCCGTGCGCATCCACGCCATTGGCTTTCCCGAGGGTCAGGGGATGTCCCCTGACACGAACATTCGCTTTTCCGCCCTGATGCGCCTGGTTTGTTCGCAAAACAACGGTACGTTCGTGGGCCTGAAGAACTAAAGAGGACTCGACCATGACTTCAGACACGGTGTCCCAACCTGCTGCGCACGGGCCGGTCGAGATCGAGTGGGCCGGCGGCTTGCAGTTCGACGCGGGCCGCCCCGGTGGTCCGAAGGCCCGAATTGACGGCGATGCCCGGACCGGTCCGAGTCCGTTCGACATGCTGCTCGGTGCCGTCGCGGCCTGTGCCGCCACGGATGTGGTGCAGATCATGGAGAAGCAGCGAACCCCACTTCAGGCGCTCAGGGTGCGGGTCGAGGCCCAGCGAGTCGGCGGCATCCCGCGGCGGCTCGCCTCCGCGGTCCTGCACTTCGAGCTGCGCGGGGCGGGCATCACGCAGGAGAAAGCCGCCCGGGCAGTCGAGCTGTCGATCACAAAGTACTGCAGCGTCGGCTCATCTCTGCGCGCCGACGCGCCGCTGACCTGGACAATCGTCGTCATTTCTTAGGATTTTGTGGCGCCGGTGCACTTGTCGCGGGCCGCGCACGCTCCTAAAGTGTCGGAAAACAACATTCCGGCGCGGCCGGAACGAGCCACTCATGCCAGATCCCGAACCGAAGATCGTAATGCTCGCGGGAGCGAGCGGCCTCGTCGGTAAAAGTGCTCTCGACGCGTTCCTCGATTCGCCGGAGACCGGTCGGGTGTTTGCGATTACACGCCGGCCGTTGGGCCGGGAGCACTCGCGGCTGGCGAATCGCATCGTGCAGTTCGACAACATCGAAACGCAACTCAAGGGCCTGACCTGCCACGTCGCGGTGTGCTGCCTGGGAACGACAATCGGCCAGGCCGGCTCGGAGGCGGCATTCAGGCGCGTCGACGTGGATTACGTGCTGTCATTCGCTCGTACTGCCAAAGCCGCGCAGGCACAGCGCTTCATTGTCGTGTCGTCCGCTGGAGCGGATAAGCAGTCGAAGAACTTCTATCTGCGCACCAAAGGCGAGATGGAAGAGGCCGTCGCGGGTGTCGGGTTCACGTCGCTGGACATTCTGCAGCCCGGGCCTCTGCTGGCCTTGCGCAACCCGATGCGCCCCCTGGAGCTCGGTGCGCTGCTGGTCATGCCGCTCGTGAATCCCTTTCTGCGGGGGGAGCGCGAAGCGTTTCGCGGCATCTCCGCGAAAACGGTCGGCGCTGCAATCGTTGGTGCGGTGCGCTCCGGCAGACGGGGCGTACAGCGCTACACGTATGACGGGATGGAGGCGCTGGCGAGGCTGAAGTCTGTACGCACCATCCCGCTTCCCGACCCGAAGGCGGCCCGCGACGCAGCCCGGCGACGCAATATGGACTGATCGCTGACAAACAATGGGGTTACGCCACGTGCGCACGACGTAACGTGACTCAGTTAACATTCCGTTCTCGTGCAGGGCTCGCAGAATCTCCCGCTGATAGGACGCAGCGCGCATCGGCACGACCCGCGTCCCGATAGAGTGCATCTCAAGGAAAACCCTTTGCAGGAAGCTTCTGGAATGGACTGGGCACCCGTGACGAGCCGCATGGGAAGACGTTTCGCGCTGGTGGTGGCTCTGTGCGCCGCCGTGCCCATTTTATTGTTCGCGATCATTTTCGCGTACGACGCGAATTCCACGGCTGCCAGCAATGTCGAGCGCGAGCTCGCCGGCGTCAGCCACCTCTATTCCGAAGTCATCAAGTCGCGTCTCGGCGCTGCAGAGACCATGGTCCTGACACTGACCGCGGGCGACGTCGGTTACGACGGCGCCCTGCTCAAACGCCAGGTCGCCAACTCCAGCGCCTTCAAGTCGGTCGTGGTCGTCGAGCGTGACGGGGTGTTGGCTGGCGGCGAGACGACGTTGCGGCCGAGCGCGCGGCAACTGGTGGCGCTCGAAGCGGGCGAGACGGTATTGCTGCCTGTCACACTTGACGGACAACTTACGTCGGCTTTCCTGGTGCAGGCGGTGAATGCCGCCGGAGTTGGCCGCCTGGCCTATTTCGAGCTGGCCCCCGACTGGCTCTGGAAGCGGGTCGACAATCTGCCCACGCAGATCACACTCGCTGTCGTGGATGCCAACGCACGGGTTCTCTACAACGTCGGTCCGCTGTCCACGGATGCTACTCACATCTTCGCCGACCACATCACCCTCTCGGCCGAGCGGGCGGGCACGCTGCACGCGATCTCGTGGCAGGATGGCGGGATCGAGTGGCACGGAATCATTCAGCCGATGCAACTCGCCAACGACCGGATCACCGCGGTTCCCTGGGCGATTGTCAGTTTCAGCCGCGAGCAGACTTTTCTGTCGCGCTCCCGACAGGTGTGGAATCTTCTGCCGCTCATACTGCTGACGGTGATTGTCTGCGCGATTGCCGGAGGCGTGCATCTCGCGCGCCGCTATTTGCCGGCGGTGCGCGCGGTTCGTGCGGGGCTGGCGCATCTGCCCGTGCGGCGTTATGAGCCTGTGCTGGTGCCGGGATCCGACGAGTTGCGTGGGCTCATCGAGGGTTTCAACCGGACCGCGATGGCGCTGCACGAGCAGTTCCGGGCACTCGAGACCCTGGGCGAGATCGACAAGCTGCTGCTGGGATCGGCCGAGCTCGAGCAGGTTCTGGATGCGGTCCTTTCCAGGGTACAGACCGTGACCCGCTGCGACTGTGTTGGAATTACGTTACGGGATGCCGATGCCCCGGGTCGTGGGCGGGTATACCTGGCCGGCTCCGGTCTGACGGATCTGCCGGTGCGACGGGTCGAGCTCGACGACGACATGATCACGACGCTCGCGGGCGAAAGCAGCGGTCTCACCGTGACCCGGTGTGAGTATGCCCGGCACAGTTTCCTGAAGCCGTTGAAGGAAATCGGCGCGGAGTTCTTCTGGGTCTGGCCGGTGAGCGTGTCCGATCGGGTGGAGGCCATCCTTACCGTTGGTTATCGTGAGGCGCCCGGGACCACCGATCCGTATCTTGCCAGCTCGGGTACGCAGTTCGCCGAGCGACTCGCGGTCGCGCTGTCGAAGAGCGCTCGCGACGAGCGGCTCTACCGGCAGGCTCACTACGATCCACTCACGGCATTGCCGAATCGCATCCTGTTCCGGGACCGGCTGGCGCAGGAGCTCGCCAACTCCACCGCGGGTCTGAGTCGCGGCGCCCTGTTGTACATCGATCTCGATCATTTCAAGCGCGTCAACGACTCCGTCGGACACAGCGCCGGCGACCAACTTCTGACAATCGTTGCGCAGCGGCTGCGCTCCTGCACGAAGGAAGGCGACACGGTCGCACGTCTGGGCGGTGATGAGTTCACCGTGATTCTGCGCAATGTCGTCGATCCCGACGCCGCCCGCACGGTTGGCGACCGGATCATCCAACTGTTGCAATTGCCGGTGAATATCGGCGGCCGCGATCACTTTGTATGCGCGAGCATCGGCATCACCCTGTTCCCCGATGACGGTTCGACGATCGATGACCTCATGCGCAACGCGGATACGGCCATGTATCGCGCCAAGGACTCGGGGCGCGGCTGCACGGTGTTCTTCGACCCCCATCTGTCCGGCGGCTCCGTTGCGGCCACCGAGACGGGATTGCAGCGAGCACTGCGGCGCCGTGAGTTCTCGCTTTTCTACCAGCCGCAGTTTTCCATTTCGAACGGCAGTCTGATCGGAGTGGAGGCACTGCTGCGTTGGCAAACCCCGCGCGATGGCATGCGTCCGCCGGGCGAATTCGTACCGGCAGCCGAGGAAAGCGGCCTCATTATCGACATCGGCGGTTGGGTTCTCGATGCGGCGTGCGCGCAGCTGGCGATCTGGCGCGAGCAGAACATTGCCCCGCCGCGGCTGGCGCTGAATGTGTCGGCGCAGCAACTCAAGCACATTGAATTCCCGAAGCTGGTTCGCCGGGCGCTCGAAAAATACGGCATCCCTTCTGCGCTGCTAGAGCTAGAGCTTACCGAGAGTGTGTTCGCGGACGAGGCGGCGGGCGCCACCCTCGGTCGCCTTGCACAGCTCGGCGTACACCTCGCTCTGGATGACTTCGGTACCGGGTATTCGTCGCTGTCGTATCTGCGACAGTATCCCATCGGAACGGTGAAAATTGATCGCACGTTTCTCGAAGAAGTGCCCCAGAACGCGGCATCTTCGACCCTTGTCGAAACAATCATCGTCATGGCACATGCGCTGGGCAAGCGCGTGGTAGCCGAGGGAATTGAGACGGTGGAGCAGCTCGATTTCCTGCGTGAGCGCCGCTGCGATATCGCTCAAGGTTTCTTCCTCGCCAGGCCCCTGTCCGGGCAGGCGGTGACAGAGCTTCTCCAAGCCCGCACAATGAGCGCGAATCCGGAGATGAGCGACGTCCGCGCTGCTGGCTGATTCAGTCCACTAGATCGGGCTAGGGCAGCAGCGTGGACCGTGTGAGGTTAGGCGCCTGCGCTATACAGCCGCGATCGTTCTGACGCTGCTCCTCGTCGCATGCAGCAGTGTCCCTCGCGAGTCCGAACCGCCTGGGGACGCGGGGGCCCCCATCGCGCGCTCCGCCGCGCAACTCGTCGGTGTCCCCTATCACTTCGGGGGCGCGGATCTGCAGGGTTTCGATTGCAGCGGGCTCGCGGTCTACGTTTACGAGAGTGCGGGTGTGGAAATTCCACGCACAGCTAGGGAACAGCAGCGCTCAGCACGTCCTGTTGCACTGGATTCACTCTCGCCGGGCGATCTCGTCTTTTTCCGTATCCGCAGTCGCCACGTCAATCACGTGGGGATCTACGTGGGAGGTGACCGCTTTATCCACGCGCCTCGCTCTGGGGGAACGGTTTCCTACGGGAACATCAGCGCGGGTTATTACCATAAGCACCTCGTGGGAGCGGGTCGGTTCTGGAATAGCGAAGCTTCAAGCACCCCGGTTCCGTCGCCACATTGAGACATATTCTGGCGAAAACCTCGCCAAGGTTATGTGCTATTGCTCCTTGAGAGCCGCGACACATTTAAGCACTTGACTGTGCTGCGCGACGCTTCGACACTGGGCACCGTAGGAGCCTGATCTGACAGTCGGTCTCCTGTGAAAAGGGCAAACCCGTCGAAAGGCGGGGACGCAAAGCCACCGGTCTAAAGGAAGAGGTTCCTATGACGGCGGGGCTGCCACGATCGCGCCAAGGCGCGACCGCTCGCACTCCTTCCCATGTGACCTTCTTGCCGCACTGCGGGGCTTTCCATGATGGATTGTTCGGTCCGGGGAAGTTATGACATCAATTACGCCAAATCTGGCAGCCAGTGCCATGGGGCGCGCGGACGCTCGAGATCCGGCGGCAACAACTGCCGCTGATTCGGGTCCGTTCGTCCTCAATCTATGCTCATCGACCACGCCGATGGCGCTAGCACAGACCGACCTGGCTGAGCTGAAGCGCTTTACATTCTTTGTCAGTCGCCGCTTCGAGGAAGGTCGCGAGCGATTCCGGCTCCACATGGGTTATTTCACGACACTCGCCGAAGCCGAAGAGTGGCTGAACGTGGTGCGCGAGATTTATCCGGGCGCCTGGGCGGGTGAAGCGCCGGGGAAAAAGCTACGCGCTCGCGCGGCTGCCGCTGCCGCGGAAACAGCCCAACATGCTCTCGGCCCCCAACCGCGCTCTGCGCTACCCAACTTGCCTTCTGCAGCGCCCGCGGCTCCTGCCGCGCGCGCTGCCGCTCCGAATGCAACGACTTCGGCCCGCGCGCCGGCACCAGTACAGGCTCGCGCGCCGAGTCAGGCCGCCGCTCCTGCCTCGCGTCCCCTTGAGTTAAAGCCAACACCGGCCCGTGCCCCGTCTTCCGTGTCATTTGAGCCCGCGGCCATCAATGTTCCTACGGTGCACGCTGCGGCGCCCCCGACCGTTGCACCTCCTGTATTGGCACCTCCTGTTGCCAAAGTGGCGGCAGTGCAGACCCCGGCTCCGAGGACTGCTCCCGCGCATATCGGAGTGCCTGTTGCTAAGGCGGCGCCCGCTGCGCCGGTGGCCCCTGTGCGCTCGCAGAGCTACGCTCCAGTCCAGTCCAGGCCGGCCGTTGCGGGCGGGCCCGGTGCTGCATTTAAAGCGGCTCCGACTGTTGCTGGCGTAAGCGCTTCCGCGCGGACGCCAACCTCTCCCGCGGCTACACCAGCCCGGCCCCCTGTCGTGGGAGCCGCCGGGCCGACCAACGCATCCAAACAGCGTCCCGGCAGCAAGCCCTCGAAGGGCAATGCGTTTGCCGACTCGAATGTGCGAGAGGTGCTTGCCGCACTCGGTGACACGAGCGAAACCGGTCAGACGCGGATGATGCCCGCGCCGCAAATCCCGCGCGTTGACCCGAACGATGACCCGGCGCTTACCGATACGCAGGTGTTGAGATATCTCGAAACACGCCGCGGCGATGACGCGCGCGGTGTCGAAGAGCCTCCGGATGCGAGCATCTCATTGCTCAAGCCGGATGACACCGGGACGCGCCGCGCTCTGAAAGAGGCCGTTACACAGAACGCGCCTGTCTCGTTCGCCGTGCAGCTCCAGTGGGCTGTTCAGCCCGTTGAGCTCGACAAGGTACCCCCGCTCGCGATTTTCAGCGCTTACACGTTGTATACCGTTGAGGGCAGCCGCGAGGGGCGCAAGTGGTATGGTTTGCGGCTCGGCTTCTTCAGTGATGCAATCTCGGCGAAGCAGGTTGCTTACTACGTGCGGTCCGAGTTTGCTTCTGTCGCCGTCGTTCCCGTGAGTCCGCAAGAGAAGGATCGCGCGAGCGACGAGGACAGCAAGAAGGCGAACTCCTCCATGGCCTTTCCCCGCAAGACGCGCTCGGGGCCGGTGGATGAGTTCAAACTCATCGACTCTGAGGACGAGGCGAAACCCGGAGCGGGTGCCGCCAAAACGTCGGCGGCGCGGCCCACCGGGAAACCGACAGCTGCAGCGCCTGCGGCTGCTGCCGCTCGCACGGCTCCGCAGCCTGCGACCGCCAAGCGAGCCCTCGCGAAGGGCGGTGGACGAGTCGGTGCACGCGAGCGCCGCGGTCCGCAGACGCTCGAAGAGACACTCGAAATTCTGGGTGCCGGCGAGCTCGAAGTCGACAACGGCAACGGCGAGACGCTCAATGACACGGGTGTCCGACACCTGCGCGTTGAGGTGCAGAAGAACACGCCGTTCTCACGTCTGTTGGAACGGCTGAGCGAGCGGACCAAGAAGAATTGAGATTAGGCTAGTGTGTCACTGCGTCCCGCGGGCAGCGCAGTGACCTTCGATTGAACGAGAGTCGGCAGCGTTGGCGGCAAGCTAACGCTTGCCGAACAGCTTCTCCAGCTCGCTCATGGATTTGTTGATTTCAGCGGTATTCGGCGGCGTGTACGCGCTGGGTCGCGGCTTGTAGTGGCCGCAGAAGTTGGCGCGGGTCTTGTCGCTCACTTCGTCCGCCGTAGGCTCGCGGCAGTGTTTGGCCACGCGGGTGTCGTAGTCGACGCACATGCGGCAGACATGCAACTCGGCGCGGCACTTGGGGCAGGCGTCCGCGCGCATGAAAGGCAGGCTCAGCGATGACAGCGAGCCGCCGCATTTCCAGCAGACGAGGTCGTGGGCCATGAGATTATTATAATCTCGGTTTCGTCCTGTCCTTGAGGAATTCTTCGAGAACGCGCCCGGTGTGGGACGTCTTCTTCTTCCGCGCGATCTCGGCCGGGGCGCCCTGCGCCACGATCTGGCCGCCGCCGTCGCCGGCTTCAGGGCCCATGTCGACGATCCAATCTGCTTCCGCCATGACGTCCAGGTTGTGCTC
>DATBCZ010000348.1:0-2736 GCA_036270175.1 Steroidobacteraceae bacterium
TCGGGTGTCCAGCGAGCACCTTCGGTGTCACCCGGCTTGTTGAGAGGATCGAGGACACTCTGCGCAAAGCGCGCGGCTTCTTCGAGCACCGAGACAGCGAGCTCGTCCGAGTACTCGGCGAGTCCTGGACAGGAAGCCAGCTGTGACGCTCCCAGT
This sequence comes from Steroidobacteraceae bacterium, assembly GCA_036270175.1. GTDB lineage: Bacteria > Pseudomonadota > Gammaproteobacteria > Steroidobacterales > Steroidobacteraceae > 13-2-20CM-66-19. The sequence continues at coordinate 157 of DATBCZ010000348.1, forward strand.
AACTCCTCGATTACAAACTGCAATTCCCGTAGTGGCGCGCGATACATGTGAGTCCCTCGAGATAGGGAGCCCATTGTATCCGGTTTTGGCGTTATCTTACTCGCCAGTAACATGACGCTCGAAAGAGCCCCTGCACGGGGCGCTCAGTCGGCGGGCGAGTTGGAAGCGGCGAGCGCCGGGACGATATTCGCGGCCAGGAAATCCACGAAGCGCTGGACTCGAGGATCTGCCTCCAGCGAGGCCGGATACAGCGCATATAACGCCGCTGCCGGGGGCAAGGTCCATTCGGGCAATACCGATTTCAGGCGCCCGGTTGCAAGCCCCTGACGACACAGAAATTCCGGCAACAACCCAATCCCGAGGCCGGCGGCTGTGGCGGCGTGCAGAACCGCGGGATCGTTGATCGCGAGTTTCGGTGCCAGCAGCACCTCCGCGCGTTGCGAGCCGCGCTCCAGCCTCAGTCGGAACTCGGGCAAATCGGACGCCTCGGGGGTAAGCAGATCGTGCGAGCGCAAGTCGTCCGGCCGCGTCGGAAGCCCACGCAGCTGAAGGTAAGCCACCGTCGCACACAGCAGGGCGGGCGGCGCTCCCAGAAGACGCCCGGTGACCGCGGGGTCTGGAGTCGCTTGCGGTCGGATTGCAACGTCCCAGCCATCAACCGCGCTCTCATTATCCAAGGCGACCTCCAGGGGGAGATCCGGAAAGGCCTCGAGAAATCGCGGCACGAGCGGGGTCAGGAGCACGCGCCCGTAAGTTGGATCGGCGACGACGCGCAGTGGGCCGGCGACCGGCGCGTGCAATTTCGCGATGGCCGCGCGTGCGGCATCCGATTCTTCGACCACCCGCTTCGCGTGCGGATAAAGAAGACGGCCGGCGGAGGTGAGGCCGATTCGCCGTGTAGTGCGCTCGAGAACGCGTACCCCAAGTCCGATCTCCAGGTCGGCGATCGCGCGACTCACTGCAGCCTTGGGAACCCCCAACGCGCGGGCCGCGGCAGAGAAGCCATTCAAGTCCACGACCTTGGCCAGGACGGCCAGCTGTGCAGGGGTCCAGATCAGATTCAAGGTAGCTCCAATCTCCTGGTGGTCGGCCCCTATTGTTTCACCCAAGAGGCACGCAGGCCAAGCTCCAGGCGGGTAGAATTCGCGCCCCGATTTCTCTCGCCTTCCTTTGTCCCCAGGGAGCTTTCATGAAGATCACAGTCCAGGCCGCCACCGTCGACGTATTCGCCAACTCACTGACCAGCCTAAGCGCGCTCCTCGAGAAAGCGCTCGCCAATGCGGCCGCCCGCAAATTCGAGCCGAGCGTTCTCTTCAATGCGCGCCTCGCGCCCGACATGTTTCCGCTCTCGCGGCAGGTGCAGATCGCCTGCGACCTCGCGAAAAATTCCGTGTCCCGTCTCGCAGCCCTGGAGCCGCCGCGTTTCGAGGACAACGAAAAGACGATCGAGGAACTGCGCACGCGCATCGCGCGGACGATCGACTACATGAAGGGGATTCCCGCGAGCGCCTTCGAGGGTTCCGAAGATCGCGACCTCAAAGTTCCCGCAGGTCCGGACAAGTTCCTTGACTTCAAGGGACTCGACTTCGTGCAGCGCTGGGCGATCCCGAACGTGTTTTTCCATATCACGACCGCGTACGCCATTCTCCGCCACAACGGCGTCGACATCGGCAAGCGCGATTTCATCGGCGCTCACTGAGCACGCGCGCCTTTCGTCTCGGCGAAGTTGGTTCGCCGAGACGATCTTGCGGACAGTACGTATCGGCACGAGCATTGTTAAATGCGCGGTGTTGAATATGACAAACGGTCCGTGAAGAACCGTTTGCATTCGCCGACAGAACGCGAAGGCAATCACGGCACCGCGGCATCGCACCTGCCACTCTATCCACCGCCGGGCAACATCTAGCCGCCTAACTTTCGCGTAGCGAAAGGTGGCTAGTAGTTCGGCCCGTGCGCATCCTGGATGGGGAAGTCCTTGCAGCCACTGAATGCTATGGCCGTGCGTCCGCCGATCAACACGCCTGCCGCAGCCGCAATCGCGGCCAGCGAACCTATTACCGCCGAATCGCTCGGGTGGCAGTTACGTGCCGCATTGCCGCCGCTGCGCCTGCATTCGGTTTCACTTTACGATGAGCAAGCCAACGTACTTTGGCTCAGCGAGGGCGCGTTGGGCCCGGACGAGCACAATGTCGTGCTCGACGCGATGGAAACGCTCGCGAACGACAGATCGTTGGCGTGCCATGAAAACGGCCTGGAAGACGGGCGTGTAGGTATTTTCCTGCCGGTACGCGCGCCGCAGGGCGATCTCGTCGGCGTCGCCATGATCCTGGCGGATCTCAAATCGGTCGGCGACGGCGTCCTGGAAAAAATCGTGAGTCCGCAGGTGCGGACCATCATGCAGAAGGTCGCGGTCCTTTTGCGCGCGTCATCGCCGCGCGCGAGCGAGCCGGCTGCACCAATTCCCGTGAACATTGCGCCCGTCGTCGAGCTTACGCCCGAGCGCGCACCAACACCTGCGCGCGCTGCGGCCGCGCCCGCTCCGCAAGCGCCGGTCGTTCCGCCAACATTGTCCGCTCCAGC
>DATBCZ010000349.1:0-2498 GCA_036270175.1 Steroidobacteraceae bacterium
CCGCCTTCGGCAAGTTGGTTGCCTTCGGCATGGGCGGCATTCTGGTCGAAGTACTGAAGGACATTACTTTCCGTCTCGCGCCTGCCTCGGAGCAGGACGCGTTCTCCATGTTGGATAGCATCGCGGCAGCAGAGATTCTGCGCGGAGTACGTGGCGCGCCGCCCGTAGATCGGGCCGCGCTCGCGTCCATGATAGAGCGGGTGTCCGCCCTGGTTGCCGACTTTCCGGAAATCGCCGAGCTCGATCTGAACCCGGTGTTTGCGAGCGAGCGGGGCGCGACGGCTGCCGATGTGCGCGTCGTGCTGAACTTCAGCCCTCCGCCGGCGCGCCACCGTCCCGAGCCGGACCTGGTCGTGAAGCAGATGAACCGCATCATGAAGCCGGATGCGGTTGCGGTGATCGGCGCCTCGGCGGAAAACGGCAAGATCGGCAACTCGGTCATGAAGAACCTGATCAACGGGGGCTACCAGGGCGCCATCTACCCGATTCATCCGAGCGCCAGCGAAATCCTGGGCAAAAAAGCCTACAAGAGTGTCAAGGACGTACCCGGCGAGATCGATGTCGCCGTGTTTGCGATTCCCGCAAAATTCGTCGCCCAGGCCCTCACCGAGGTGGGGGAGAAGAAGATTCCCGGCGCGGTGTTGATCCCGTCGGGTTTCGCGGAGACCGGCAACGTCGCGGGCCAGGAGGAACTCGTCTCGATCGGGCGCAAATACGGTGTGCGGCTCATGGGGCCCAACATCTACGGCTTCTACTACACTCCCAAGAACCTGTGCGCGACCTTTTGCACCGCCTACGACGTCAAGGGCAAGGCAGCACTCTCGTCGCAATCCGGCGGCATCGGCATGGCCATCATTGGCTTCTCGCGCTCCGCGAAGATGGGCGTCTCGGCCATTGTCGGCCTGGGCAACAAGTCGGATATCGACGAGGACGATCTGCTCGCCTTCTTCGAGCAGGACGACAACACCCAGATCATCGCCCAGCACTGTGAGGACCTGAAGGACGGGCGCGCGTTCGCGGAGGTCGCCAAGCGGGTCTCGAAGAAGAAGCCGGTGGTGATGCTCAAGGCGGGTCGAACCAACATGGGCGCCCGGGCGGCCAGCTCCCACACCGGTGCGCTTGCGGGTAACGACAAAATCTATGACGACGTGCTCAAGCAGTCCGGTGTCATACGCGCGCAGACTCTGCGCGACCTGCTCGAGTTTGCACGCGGCATTCCCGTTTTGCCGACCCCGAAGGGGAATAACGTCGTCATCATAACCGGCGCCGGGGGCTCTGGAGTGTTGCTTTCGGATGCCTGCGTGGATAACGGCCTGTCGCTGATGGCGATGCCGCCGGATCTGGACGCCGCGTTCCGCAAATTCATTCCACCGTTCGGGGCGGCCGGCAATCCGGTTGACATCACCGGGGGCGAGCCGCCGACGACTTATCAGAACACGGTGCGGCTCGGTCTCGAGGACCCGCGCATCCACGCTCTCATTCTGGGTTACTGGCACACGATCATCACCCCGCCGATGGTGTTTGCGCGGCTGATGGTCGAAGTGGTGGAGCAAATGCGGGCCAAGGGCATCGAGAAGCCCGTGGTGGCCTCACTGGCAGGCGACGTCGAAGTCGAGGAAGCATCCGAATATCTGTATCAGCACGGGATACCCGCTTACGCGTACTCGACCGAGATACCCGTCGCCGTTTTGGGGGCGAAGTATCGGTGGGCACGCGGCGCGGGACTCATTCCGGCGGGCTGAGGAAGAGTGCGGATGCAGTGCCAGGGAGTGCTCGAGAGAATGTAAGGTCACTGGGCGTTCGGCATCAACAGCCGAGAAAGGGGGACTCTCATGAAGAATGGCGCCAAAGCGCTTAGCGCGGTGTTGGTTGCGGGGACGCTTCTCGCGACGCTACCCGTCACGAGTCGGGCGGCCGACCAGGACGAGATTCGGGCGTTGCAACAACAGATGCAGGAGATGGCCAAGAAACTCGAGGCCCTGCAGAAGAAACAGGAACAACAGGAGGCGGCACAGAAGGCCGCCCCCCAGGCCCCGGCGCAGAGCGTGGCGGGTACGCCCGGGCCGACCCCGAAGGCCCCCAAGGAGGCGCCTGCCGAAACCCGCTTCGACAAATTCATGAAGGGCTTTTTCGGCACCCTCGATGTGTCGGTGGACTACACCACCAAGGGTATGGACAACCTGGTGGCCTATCCCTGGGACTATGCCAGCGGCGCGCCTGGAAGTCCGTACGTGCGAACCGGTCCGGCCAAGGCGGGCCCCTACGGCAAGGTCAGCTGGCTCGGCGCGATGTCCAGCAACGGATCCAACGTGGGCTATCGGGGTACACACCAGATCGGCACCTCGAACGTCGACTTCATCTACCAGGTGTCCACCTCACTCAACATGGTGGCGGCCCCTGGCTTGCAAAACACCTGGACCAAGTCCTCGAATACCGTGCAGGGGGCGATCGGCCTGGGGGACACATACCTCGGCTTCCAGGGACATTCCTGGGGCAAG
>DATBCZ010000350.1:0-3848 GCA_036270175.1 Steroidobacteraceae bacterium
AACAAGAAGCGCCGCCGCTTCCTGCCGAACCTGCACACACAGCGGTTCTGGGTCGAGACCGAGAAGCGCTGGGTATCCCTGCGCATTTCCGCGAACGGGCTGCGCACGATCGAAAAGAAGGGCATCGACACGGTCGTTGCCGAGCTGCGCACGCAGGGCGTCAAGATCTAAGCCCCGGCGCTACGAGGAGGAATAACCATGCGTGAGAAGATCAAGCTGCTGTCCTCGGCCGGAACCGGCCACTTTTACGTCACGACGAAGAACAAGCGCCTGCACCCGGACAAGCTGGAAGTGCGCAAGTTCGACCCGGTCGTACGCAAGCACGTCGGCTACAAAGAAACGAAGATCAAGTAAGGCCGTAGGGCCCGCCGGTCGCGGCTCGCGTTGCGGGCACCGACTGGATCGAATCGCGAAGGCCCCGGAACGAAACCCGGGGCCTTTTGCATTCTGGGGGCATGGCCTCACATCTACAGCTTCCGTCCGCGACGCTGTAACCTCCGCACCCCATGCCCGAGCTTCCCGAAGTCGAAACCACGCGCCGGGGAATCGAGCCCCATGCCGTGGGGCGCCGGATCGTTGCACTCGAAGTTCATGAGCCGCGTTTGCGATGGCGCGTCCCGGACGATTTAGCGTCGCGGGTGGCGGGACAGCGTGTTCTGCACGCGAAGCGGCGAGCCAAGTACCTGTTGCTCGAACTCGAGTCCGGAACGTTGTTGCTCCATCTGGGTATGTCGGGCAGCCTGCGCGTGTTGCCCGCGGACACGCCGCGCCTCACGCATGATCATTTCGACCTCGTGCTCGACTCCGGCAGCACCCTGCGCTTCAACGATCCGCGGCGCTTCGGCAGTCTTCACTACACGACGGAAGATCCGAACGAGCACCCGCTGTTGGCCGACCTGGCGCCGGAGCCGCTGGAGGCGGCGTTTAACGCGGAATATCTCTGGCAAACCACCCGGGGTCGCCGGGTCACCATCAAACAGTTGCTGATGAACAGCAAGCTCGTGGTGGGTGTCGGCAACATCTACGCGAGCGAGGCGCTGTTTCGGGCGAAAGTACGTCCGCGCCGGCAAGCACGCAGTCTCTCCCGCGTTGAGGTTGTGCGACTCGCGCGAGCGGTGCGTACCGTGTTGGCTATGGCGATCCGCGTCGGCGGCACGACTCTGCGCGACTATGTCGGCGCCGATGGTGTGCCGGGGTACTTCAAGCAAAAGTTATACGTGTATGAACGCGCGAGTCAGCCGTGTCGAAAGTGTGGCACGGCGGTGCGCCAGCTCACGCAAGGGCAGCGCTCGACCTACTATTGCCCGGGATGTCAGAAGTGAGCCAACACATTCTCGACCACCTGTCAGGGATCGACCGCAACCTGGGAGGCCTGATCCGTGCCGTTGGCGCTTATGGCTTGGTGATCGAGAATAATTGTCACCCGTACGAATCGCTGGCGCAGGCCATCACGCACCAGCAACTGCACGCGGCCGCCGCTCGCTCGATCCTCGCACGCTTCGTGAGTACATTCGGTAACGGGGCGTTTCCAACACCGGAGCGGGTGTTGGCCGCACCGAACGAGGCGTTGCGCGCGGTCGGCCTTTCGTTCTCGAAGATTGCCGCACTCAAGGATCTTGCGACGAAGACGGTCGCGGGCGTCGTGCCCGACCGGGAAGTGCTCTTGGGCCTGGAGGACGCGCAGATCATTGCCCGCCTCACGGAAGTCCGCGGTATCGGGCGCTGGACCGTCGAGATGCTGCTCATGTTCCAGTTGGGTCGGCCCGACATCCTGCCGGTCGACGACTTCGGGGTGCGCGCTGGATTCCAGTTCACATATGGTTTGCGCAAGATGCCGGCACCCAAGGTGCTCGCCGCGTACGGTGAGCGTTGGGGGCCGCATAGAACGGCGGCAGCCTGGTATCTGTGGCGTGCGTGTGAATTGAAACGTGCTGGCACGCTGCCGGCGCCGCTGGAGCAGATTCGGCTGCCCCGGTTGCCACGACTTCGTCGTCGCCGTCGTGCGAGCGCGGTGCAAGCCGGCAAAGCGAAAGCCGGCACGAAAGCGCAGGCGAAATCGCAACAGGCGACCAGGCGGCCTGCGTCTAAGAAAGCAAAGTCAACGCGCGGGCGTAAGTAATACTCAACAGCAGTTGGTCCTCGCGCGGCTGCATGCCGCTCGGCCGCTCCTTGCCATCGAGGTCATAACACACTGTGAGCCGGTCGGCTTCCAACTGATAGATCGCCAGCATGGTCCGCCCGGCGTTCGGGCCCTCGCGGCCGACAATATCCATCGTTTGCGGGGAGGCCGCGTCGTCGACGAGATACTCGCCACTGTCGACAATGTGGTTGCTGCGGTCGACGATGCTGTAGCCACCGCCCTCGAGGACGAGGTACTTGACCCGCAGTTCGTTGACGATGAGGTCTTTACCAGCGACGTTGGCAGCCACCGGCATCCACGCGCCTTCGATTCCGCGCTGCATCCCGATATTAATGACCCAACTCCCGAAGCACCGGGACGACGCTCAGCCGCGCCGGTGCTTCTTTAGCTCGGCCGCCACGATGGGATCCACGAACTCATGGACGTCTCCGCCCAGAACCGCGATCTCACGGACCAGCGTGGAGGAAATGAACGTGAACTGCTCCTTCGGAGTGAGAAACACGGTCTCGATCTCCCCCGCCAGGTGGCGGCTCATGTTCGCGAGCTGGAACTCGAACTCGAAGTCAGACACGGCCCGCAACCCGCGAACTACGACGGTCACGCGATTCTGGCGCGCAAACTCGACAGTCAGGCCGGAGTATCCCAAGACCTCAACATTGGGCAAATCATGCAACACGCGGCGAGCCAGGTCCACGCGCGCTTCCAGGGGAAACAGCGGCGTCTTGTTGGGGTTGGCGGCAATGGCCACGATCACGTGATCGAACAGGCTGGCCGCCCGACGCACGAGGTCGTTGTGGCCATTGGTGATCGGATCGAAAGTGCCTGGATACAATGCACGGCGGTTCATGCCAGCGGCGACTCCCCTCGTTTATCTATGCTCGCGTGAGCAGATGATACCCGACCTCGCCGGCCTGCTTGGCTTTCGTGGCCGCCCAGGTTGGTGGTAAGGGCGGGAGGCCGGTCCGCGCTGGGCATTCGACATAGATGAGCGCGCCGGGGGCCAGCCACCCCCCGTTTTCCAGCCGATCGGCCGCCAGGGTCAGAAAATCGGAGTCGAACGGCGGATCGAGGAACACGATATGGAAGGGGCGACCGGCGCCACCGAGAAAGCGCAACGCGTCCCCATGCTCGACCTCGGCGCCGCTCGCGCCCCACTCGGATAGTCGGACACGCAGCTCCCGCGCCGCGGCCGCGTCCCGCTCGACAAAGGTGACATGGGTGGCGCCCCGCGAAAGGGACTCCAGGCCGAGCGCCCCGCTGCCAGCAAAAAGATCCAGGCAGCGTGCTCCCGGCATGCGCGCCGCAATCCAGTTAAAGAGGGTCTCCCGAACGCGGTCCGGCGTCGGCCGGATTTCAGGTGAAGGCGGAAAGCGGAGCTTCCTCCCGCGCCACATGCCGCCAATGATGCGGAGCACCCGGGCTTGGCCGGCGCGTTGAGCGCCGACACTCGCGCCCGCGGGTCGCGAGCTAGAGCCCGTGCCCCCCGCCGGCCCAGCGGCGTCGCGCCGCGAAGCGCCGCTGTGCCCCGGGGTCTGCTCGGCGCGTCTTGGACTATTGCCGCGCTGTGAGCCCCCTCCGCGCCTGCGAGATTTTCCTGCCTGATCCAAGGAGTTACATCTTCCGCTAGCCACATGCCCGCTACATTCGCGCGGTAGCGTACCCCACCGCGCCGCCCCGCGAGCGCCGCGAGAACCCGGTGCGCGCCTTG
>DATBCZ010000351.1:0-3186 GCA_036270175.1 Steroidobacteraceae bacterium
TACGCCGATCCATCCGTACCGGGTCGCCTACGAGTTGAATGAGTTCCTGGCCGACAACACCATCTACATCGGTGATGGCGGCGATGTCGTGACGATCTCCGCGCAGGCAGTGCGTCCGCGCCGTCCGGGTCAATGGATGGATCCCGGCGCTTTGGGCTCCCTCGGTGTCGGCACGGGCTTCGCCATCGCCGCCGGCCTCGCTCACCCAAACAAGGAAGTGCTCTGTTACTACGGCGACGGCTCCTTCGGAATGACGGCGTTCGACATGGAGACCGCCAACCGCTTCGGCGTGCCCTACATTGCCGTCATCGGCAACAACTCCGCCATGAACCAGATCCGCTACGGCCAGTTGGCCAAATACGGCGAACAGCGGGGCAACGTTGGCAATCTGCTGGGTGACGTGCCGTTTGGAAAATTCGCGGAGATGCTGGGCGGCTACGGTGAGGAGGTACGCGATCCGGCGCAGATCGCGCCCGCCTTGCAGCGGGCGCGCGAGTCCGTGCAACGCTTGCGCAAGTCGGCGGTGATCAACATCTGGGTGGACCCACGCGAATACGCTCCCGGTACCAAGAACCAGACGATGTACAAGTAACGAGTTGCGGAGAGATGCATGGGTAAAGCATTAGACGGAGTGCGGATCCTCGATTTCACACACGTGCAGTCGGGCCCGACTTGTACTCAGTTGCTGGCTTGGTTCGGCGCCGACGTGATCAAGGTCGAGCGGGCGGGTGCGGGGGACGTCACACGGGAGCAGTTGCGCGACATTCCCGATGTCGACAGTCTCTATTTCACGATGCTCAACCATAACAAGCGCTCGATCACGCTGGATACCAAGAGTGAGGCGGGCAAGAAGATTCTCGAGAAGCTGGTCAAGCGCTGCGATGTGCTCGTCGAGAATTTCGCGCCGGGCGCGCTCGACCGCATGGGCTTCACCTGGGAGCGGATCCAACAGCTCAATCCGCAGATGATCGTAGCGTCCGTGAAGGGCTTCGGGCCGGGGCCCTACGAGGACTGTAAGGTTTACGAGAATGTGGCCCAGTGTGCCGGTGGGTCCGCTTCGACTACCGGCTTCGACGATGGCCCACCGCTCGTTACGGGTGCGCAGATCGGCGATAGCGGTACGGGTCTGCACCTCGCGTTGGGTATTGTGGCGGCACTCTATCAGCGCAAGACCACGGGTCGCGGTCAGAAGGTACTCGCTGCGATGCAGGATGGTGTGCTCAACCTGTGCCGCGTCAAGCTGCGCGACCAACAGCGGTTGGCTCGGACCGGGGTCATGAAGGAGTACCCGCAATATCCGCACGGAAAATTCGGCGGTTCCGTGCCCCGCGCCGCCAACGCCTCCGGAGGAGGGCAGCCAGGCTCCATCGTCAAGTGCAAGGGATGGGAAAGTGATCCCAACGCCTATCTCTATTTCATCGCCCAGGCGCCGGTCTGGAAGGAAATCTGCAAAGTCATCGGCAAAGAGGGCTGGATCACCGACCCTGACTATGCAACGCCGGATGCCCGCCTGCCGAGGCTGAAGGAAGTCTTCGCGGCGATCGAGGCGTGGACGCAGACCAAGACCAAGTTCGAAGCCATGGCGCTGTTGAATCAACACGATATTCCGTGCGGCCCGATCCTGTCCATGCAGGAGCTCGCCGCGGAACCGTCGCTGCGCGCGACCGGAACGATTGTCGAGGTGGACCATCCCAAGCGCGGTAAATATCTGACAGTGGGCAACCCCATCAAGCTCAGTGACAGTGTCACCGAGGTTACGCGCTCGCCGCTGTTGGGCGAGCACACCGACGAAGTCCTCGCGGAGCTCGGGTTCGGCTCGCAGGAGATCGCGGGGTTTCGTTCCAGCAAAGTGATCTGATCCGGGCGCTGCACAGGAGGCCACACCGATGTCGTACGACAAGAGTTCCGTTCGTAGAATCCTCGATCACGCCCGTTCTTCCGGACGCACGGCGCTGACCGCGCCCGAAGCCAAAGGGCTGTGTGAGGCGTACGGCATCGTTATTCCCCGCGAAGGCGTGGCGACGAATGCAACTGACGCGGGGACTCTTGCGGCTCGGATCGGCTTTCCGGTCGTCATGAAGATCGTCTCGCCACAGATCCTGCATAAAACAGAGGCTGGCGGTGTTCTCGTCGGCGTGAAGTCGGCGGAAGACGCGGCGCGAGGCTACGCGACCATCGTCGACAATGCCCGTAAGTACGATCCGCAAGCCGAAATCCTCGGCGTCCAGGTGCAGCAGATGCTGTCCGGCGGCCAGGAAGTCATTATCGGCGCCGTGACCGACCCCGCCTTCGGCAAGTTGGTTGCCTTCGGCATGGGTGGCATTCTCGTCGAAGTACTGAAGGACATCACTTTCCGCCTCGCGCCTGCCTCGGAGCAGGACGCGTTCTCCATGTTGGATAGCATCGCGGCAGCAGAGATTCTGCGCGGAGTACGTGGCGCGCGGCCGGTGGACCGGGCCGCGCTCGCGAGCATGATAGAGCGGGTGTCCGCCCTGGTTGCCGACTTTCCGGAAATCGCCGAGCTCGATCTGAACCCGGTGTTTGCGAGCGAGCGGGGCGCGACGGCTGCCGATGTGCGCGTCGTGCTGAACTTCAGCCCCCCGCCGGCGCGCCACCGTCCCGAGCCGGACCTGGTCGTGAAGCAGATGAACCGCATCATGAAGCCGGATGCGGTCGCGGTGATCGGCGCCTCGGCGGAAAACGGCAAGATCGGCAACTCGGTCATGAAGAACCTGATCAACGGGGGCTACCAGGGAGCCATCTACCCGATTCATCCGAGCGCCAGCGAAATCCTCGGCAAAAAAGCCTACAAGAGTGTCAAGGACGTACCCGGCGAGATCGATGTCGCCGTGTTTGCGATTCCCGCAAAATTCGTTGCCCAGGCCCTCGTCGAGGTGGGGGAGAAGAAGATTCCGGGCGCGGTGTTGATCCCGTCGGGATTCGCGGAGACCGGCAACGTCGCGGGCCAGGAGGAGCTCGTCTCGATCGGGCGCAAATACGGCGTGCGGCTCATGGGGCCCAACATCTACGGCTTCTACTACACGCCCAAGAACCTGTGCGCGACCTTTTGCACCGCCTACGACGTCAAGGGCAAGGCAGCACTCTCGTCGCAGTCCGGCGGCATCGGCATGGCCATCATTGGCTTCTCGCGCTCCGCGAAGATGGGCGTCTCGGCCATTGTCGGCC
>DATBCZ010000352.1:0-3183 GCA_036270175.1 Steroidobacteraceae bacterium
AAGACGCGCGCCTCATACCTGGAGTTTGGAATTCGCGAATTACTCCAGGACAGGAAGGGGACGGGCCTTGCGAAAGGCGTGTTCGAGCACCCCCTGGTGTTCGGACTCTATTCCGGCAACTACGCACCCCGCGCTTCTGAAGAGCGCCCGATCATGTGGAAAAGCGGCGGGAACCTGCCTTCGTACATCCCGTCGGCCAACTTCGCGCTCGCGCTCATGGATATCGCCGCACGCGGTCCCGTCAATACGGGCGCAACCCCATCCACTGGGGGCAGCTCGCTGTCACTAGCGCAGATCCGCGCCCACGTCGGAGAGATCGGCAATCCGCAGGTACAACGCGCCCTGCTCACCGCGATAGATTCCGCGCAGGGCGACTTCGATCGCGCCCGCAGCAACATCGAAGCCTGGTACGACAGCGCAATGGATCGGGTGTCCGGCTGGTACAAGCGCTCGACACAATGGTGTTTGTTCTGGGTTGCGCTGGTCCTCGCAGCAGGATTGAACATCAATACCATCACGATCGCCGACTACCTGTATCGCCACGACGCCGAACGCTCCGCGCTCGTTTCGACGATCGACAAAACAGCCGCCACGGCGCAGACCAGCGACACCTATAAAGAGGCGAAGGACGAGCTAGGCGAGCTTCGTCTCCCCATGGGTTGGAGCGACGGATGGGGCGCACCGCGAACTCACGCGGAGCGACAGCGAGCCGCCGATGACCGGCAGAAAAGATCGGGCGCCGCCCAGGTCTCTTCGCAGGCCGCCCAAGTCCCAGCGCACGGCTCGGGACCTATCCCCACGAGCACTTGGCAAGACGTAATCGCACCCGTGCTCGGTTGGATATTTACCGCGTTCGCCGCGACCCTCGGCGCGCCATTCTGGTTCGACGTCCTGAATCAAATAATGGTGATTCGCTCCACGGTGAAGCCGCACGAGAAGAGCGGCGAGGAAGCCTCGCTCGATCGACAGACGAAACCGCCGTCGCAGCAGCCCACACTCATCGCGACGGTTCCCCAGATGGCAGCAAACCAACAGTTGGACAGCAATGATCTATGCGGTGTAGGGGAGATCATCGCCACGCGAGATGACCAACTGCCTCCCGCACTAGGGGGAGTTTCCTGACATGGTGTACTCGCTGGCATGGCTACCCGACGCACTGCTCGGCGCGGGTCTGAAAGTAGCCCCCGTGGACGGATGGGAGATTCGAGGGCGCGGCGACGTAGGCAGAACGCTTGGGGTCCTCTGCCACCATACCGCCGGGCCGAAGAACGGCAATATGCCGAGTCTCGACACCATCATTCATGGACGACCGGACCTCAACGGCCCCCTGGCCCAGCTCGGACTGGGGCGCGATGGGACCTTCTATGTCATTGCGGCGGGAAGATGCAATCACGCTGGCGAAGGTGCCTGGCGCGGGATCAACAGCGGCAACACGAACTTCATTGGCATCGAGGCGGAAAACACCGGGCTGCTGGATGACACGCCCTGGCCTGCGATCCAGATCGACGCCTATCAGCGCGGCGTCGCGGCCATCCTGAAACACGCCGTACTGGGACCCGAGTGTTGTGCCGGACACAAGGAATACGCACCCCACCGGAAGACCGACCCCACACTCAACATGGACAATTTCCGCGCCACCGTGGGCAACATCTTGTCGGGGATCGCGCCCCAGCCCGTTCTCATTCCCGCCGCGGAGCCGCCTTCGCAACTCGGAGCGGCTCCCGGGCGCCCCACTCTCCGTCGGGGAGCACAGGGCGACCTCGTCAAAGCGGTACAACGAGATCTCAATTTGAGCGATGACGGGATCTTCGGCGGCCAGACCGAAGCGGCCGTCAGAAACTTCCAGAGGACGAACAACATGGTGCCCGACGGTATCGTTGGGCCCAAAACATGGACGGCGCTCGACACCGCCGCAGCGCGGGTCACCACTGCAACATCCGCCACTGCAAGATCCGCCACCGCGAGTTCAGCCACTGAGGCATCCGCCGCCGGGGTGTCAGTCGCCGCCTGAGGCAAGCCCGGACGCACCATCATGCCCGTCGCAGCCCCCGCCCCTCACCCGCCCCGACGTGCGGCCGCGCGCGATTCGGCGCCGGTCCGGTCGACTGCCGAAAAGTGAGTGTCGACGGCAACATATGCCTCGAGCTCTCCGCCGGCTCGCCACGCAACGTACACAACAGCAAGTCAGCGGCCTCCGCGGCCATGTCGGAAATAGGCTGTCGGATCGTCGTGAGAGCGGGCCACACCTGGCTTGCCAGTGGCGAGTCATCGAATCCCACGACCGATACGTCTTCCGGCACACCGAGACCCATGCTGTGAGCGACCGAGAGCGCGCCGGCGGCCATCTCGTCGTTACTGGCGAAAATCGCCGTGGGCCGTTTGGCGGATGCGACATTGAGCAGCTTCCGCGCGCATTGCATTCCCGACTCGTGGGAGTTGTAGCCCTGCACCACCAGCGTCTTGTCCAGCCGTAGCGCGCAAGCTCGCAGACCATCGAGATAGCCGCGATACCGGTCCATCACCGCCGAATGATCGGGATTGCCGATGATGAAGCTGATCCGCTGGTGGCCGAGCGACGCGAGTTGCTCGGTCATGTTGGCGCAACTCTCGCGATCATTGGTGAACACACTCCGGAACGTATCGGCATGCTTGCCGGGTGCGATCCGGACGAACGGAATACTGTGGCTCTCGAGTACGTCGCCCACGGAGCCCAGGTCCGACAGCGGCGGAGTAATCATCACACCGTCAACACGGGACTGCCGGATGTTGCGGGCCAGATCGTCAGCGAGTGTCGGTGAGTTGTAATCGCACGACTGCATGACGATCTGATATTTCGCGGCGCGGCTTCTTTCCGCGGCGCCGGCGAGCACGCTCGTGGCGTAGTAGCCGCACGAGACGTCATACAGCAGCCCCAGCAGGTACGAACGATTACCGCCGAGTCCGCGCGCGGATGGGTTGGGGTGATAATCGAGCTTCTCGATCGCCCGTGTCACCCGCTCGCGGATTTGTGGCTTGACGGTTTTTACGTTGTTGATAACACGCGAAACCGTCTTTATGGAGACGCCGGCGTGTTTCGCGACGTCAATGATTGTTGGGTTTGCCATGGCTGCCGCGACAATGGCGCGTCACAATGATGATTGCAATAGGTCAGTCCGTAACCATAGGGGAAGAGTGGCTCGGACG